>CAMDCC010000135.1 GCA_945889545.1 Bifidobacterium breve
GCGCCAGTGCCTTGAAGCCGAGGACCTGCTCGTAGAACTCGATCGAGCGCTCGAAGTCGGTGACGTTGACGATTCCAACGCTGATGCGCTCCGTTGGGCCCGACATGAGCTCGATGAGCGTGCCGTCGGGGTCCTCGCACACGAACGCCTTCATCGACGGAACACCCTCGACGTCGACGTCGTGCGGCGCGCCATAGCAGTCGACGCCCGCGGCGATCAGCCGCTGGTACGCGGCGTCGATGTCGGGCGTGGTCATGCCGATGCGCGCGAAACCGGGGATCGTTGCGTTCGGATACGGCTGTCCAGTCGGTGGCGGCACTTGCCATTCGACAAGGTCGAGAGCGACGCCATCGAGCCCGCGCCCGTCGGCGAGGATCCACGCGTCCCACTGTGCACGGTCGAGTCCGAACGCCTCGCCCGGTTGCGGTTCTGAGGGTGTGGTGCGGACTATGGCCGTGAGCCCTAGGAGGTCCCGGTAGAACGTGAGTGAACGCTCCAGGTTCGAACAGTTGACGTTGAGATGAAATACCCGTGACACCCCAATCGCCATGGAGCGCACGCTAACCAACGCTCCGCTCTTGGTGCTGCGCACCTCCACTGGTCGCCGTCGCGAGCGACGACTCCTTGCTCCAGCGGTCGGAACAGCCGCCGCTTCCGCGGGGCCGCTCGGGCCCCGGCTACCTGTGCCGCTTGGAACCGCCGGTCTCGTTGGTCGCAGCCGGTAGCCTCGCCCGCGTCATGGACGCCAGGAACGCGATCGAGCACATCGTGTACGGCTACGCCGAGCGCATCGACCTGGGTGACCTCGCGGGTGTCGCCGAGCTGTTCGCGCACGCTCGCTACAAGGGCGGCGGGTATGACGATCCCGGTGTCGAGGGATCACAGGCGGTGCTCGAGATCCTCCAGGGAATGGTGCGGCTGTACGACGACGGCACGCCGCGCACGAAGCACGTCACCACCAACCTCACGATCGATGCCGACGATGCTGCGGGCGCGGCCACATCGCACTCCTATTTCACCGTTTTCCAACAGCTCCAGGGCTTTCCGCTCCAAGCCGTGATCGCCGGCCGGTATCACGACACCTTCGCTCGGGTCGACGGAGCATGGCGGCTCACCGAGCGCGTGATCCTGTGTGATCTGATCGGTGATCTCAGTCACCACCTGACCGTCGACCCGTTTGCCGGGGAGTAACACGATGCTGCACATCCCATGCTGAAGATTGACGACGCGGATCGCGTCCGGCTCATCACGTTCGCTCGACCCGAGGCGCGCAATGCCTTCGATACGCCGCTGTACACGGCCGTGGCAGAGGCGCTGGAAGAGGCTGCTGCGCGTGACGACATCGCCGTCGTGGTGCTCACCGGCGAGGGCACCGCGTATTCGGCCGGTCAGGACCTTGGCGAGATGGGGCGCTTGTCGACGCCGGAGGTGAAGGCCGCTCGCGAGGGGGGACACGGTCCCGCCGTCGAGCACGGCTTCCGCCGCTTTGTGAGCGCGCTCGAGGCGTTCCCCAAGCCGGTGATCGCCGCGGTGAACGGCGTCGCCGTTGGTCTCGGCACGACGATGCTCCCGTACTGCGACCTCGTGCTGGCCAGCACGAAGGCTCGGTTCCGGCTGCCGTTCGCGTCTCTGGGTGTCGTGCCTGAAGCCGGGAGCTCGTTCAACCTGCCGGCGGTCATGGGTTGGCAGGCCGCGGCGCACGTGCTCTTCACCGCCGACTGGATCGATGCGGAGCAGGCCGTCGCCTTCGGGTTGGCCTGGCGCATCTGCGAGCCTGACGCGCTCCTGCCTGAGGCGCTCGACGTCGCCCGGTCGATCGCCCGGATGCCACTGGTGTCCCTCGTGGGGACGAAGCAGCTCTTGCTCGCGACTCGGCTCGATCTTGCCCGCGCCGCCCGGCAACGTGAGGAAGCCGCTTTCGTCGAGCTCACCGGCGGGCCCGCAAGTCGGGAGGCCATCGCTGCCTTTCTCGAGAAGCGCGAGCCCGACTTCACGAATCTGCCCCCAGAGTAAGATCACCCCCGATTCGAGAGGAGCGCGTTCATGGCGTGGAAAGTCGTAGTCGACTTCGATCTGTGCGAGAGCAATGCGATCTGCATGGGTCTGGTCCCGGAAGTCTTCGAAGTTCGCGACGACGACTTCCTCTACATCCTGCAGGAGAACCCGCCCGACGAGCTGCGCCAAGGGGTCGAACAGGCCGTGCGCCAGTGCCCGAAGCAGGCGATCTCCATCGCCGAGGAGTAACCACCTCCTTGTTGCAATGGCCATGACCGAACGTCGAGTCACCCTCGACGGACCTGTGAACTTCCGCGACATCGGCGGATACGCCACGGCCGATGGCGGACGAGTGAAGTGGGGTCGCGTCTTCCGCAGCGACTCGCTCCACCACCTCACCGAGGCCGACGGCCCGCGCCTCGCGCATATCGGGATCGCCACCGCACTCGACTTCCGCGCGCACGACGAGCTCGACCGGATCGGCATCGGGCACCTCGGCAACCTCGAGATCAAGCACGTACACGTGCCCACCGTCGATCAGGTGCTGCACACCGTCCGCCCACCCGACGCGGTGGTCCCCGGCACGGTGGCTGAGATCTACCTGCGCATGCTCGAAGCCGGTTCCAAGGCGTATGCAGCCGCGATGCGCACGTTGGTGGAGCCCGACGCGCTGCCTGCCGTCTACTTCTGCATGGCCGGCAAGGACCGCACCGGCGTGTTCTCTGCGTTCCTGCTCGGTCTGCTCGGAGTCGGCGACCTCGACATCGTGGCCGACTACGTGATGACACATGAGGTGGTCGAACAGATCCACGAGCGAGGCCGGGCCGAGCGAGCCGGGATGCCCGACCTTCCCGAGCGCGACAAGATCTGGGCCGAGATGCCCGAGGACCTCCTGGGCGCGAAGGCGCCGAGCATGGAAGGTCTGATCGCCGGCGTGCACGCGAAGTACGGCGGCTGGATCGGGTACGCCGACGCGATCGGCATCGATGAGTTCGTCATCCTCGAGCTGCGTGAGCTCCTGTTGGAGGATGAATAGCCGTCAGATGGCGCGCTCGCGTCCTTCCCAATATGGGTCGCGGAGCTTGCGCTTGTAGAGCTTGCCGTTGGGGTCGCGTGGCATCTCGGTGGTGAAGTCGATCGATTTCGGGCGCTTGAACTTGGCGAGCCGGGTCGCCGACCATTCGAGGATCTCGGCCTCGAGCTCGGGACTGGCGCCCACTCCTTCGATCGGCTCGACCACCGCCTTCACCTCTTCGCCCCAGTCCTCGTGAGGAACACCGAAGACGGCGACGTCGGCGACCTTCGGGTGCATGATGAGCTCACTCTCGATCTCGGCGGGATAGATGTTCGCTCCGCCGGAGATGATCATGTCGATCTTGCGGTCCGACAGGAACAGCCAACCGTCGGGGTCGAGGAAGCCGACGTCGCCGACGGTGAAGAACTTGCCCTTGAAGCTCTTGTCGGTCTTGTCCTTGTCTTTGAAGTACTCGAAGTTGCCCGTCATCATGTGCATGTAGACGGTGCCGATCTCACCGGCGGGCAGCTCGTTGCCGTCGTCGTCGAGGATCACGACCTCTGAGATCGGCCACGCGCGGCCGACGGTGCCGGGGTGTTCGAGCCACTCCGCGGCATACACGATCGTGCCGCCGCCTTCGCTTGCCGCGTAGTACTCGTCGATCACCGGACCCCACCACTCGATCATCTGACGCTTCACGTCGGGCGGGCACGGCGCGGCCGCATGCACCATGTGGCGTAGCGACGATACGTCGTACTTCGTGCGCTCGTCCTCGGGGATCCCGAGCAGGCGCACGAACTGCGTCGGCACCATGTGCGTGTTCGTGACCTTGTACGTGTCGATCAACCGCATCATGTCGTTCGGGGTCCACTTGTCCATGATCACGAGGGTGTGACCGATGTGGATCGCCGAGCCCGCGAACACGAGCACCGCGGTGTGGTACAGCGGCGAGCCCACGATGTGCACGTTGTCGTCGAAGGGCTGGAGCCCGAACATGAAGAGCATCCCGCCGAACCCGTTGCCGGCAGCCTCGGGATCGATGCCTGGCAGCGCGCGCCGAACACCCTTCGGACGCCCCGTCGTGCCCGACGTGTAGTTCATGACCATGCCGGCCTGCCGATCAGCCGGCATGTCGGCGGACTGACCCGCCTTCAGCTCGTCGTACGCGCGGAAGCCGGGGATGTCGCCACCGACGGCGAACCGCCCATCGACGGGGAAGTCGATCTCGTCGGCCGCGGCGGTGGCTTCGGTGGCGAAGCGGGCGTGCGACACGAAGACCTTGGCCTCGCAGTCGCTCACGATGTACGCGATCTCCGGACCCACGAGATGCCAGTTGATCGGAATGAGATAGAAGCCGGCCTGGCTGACCGCGAGGAACAGCTCGAAGACTTCGACCGAGTTCGGGAGCAGCATCGCCACCGCGTCACCCGGCTCGAGCCCCATCGCCCGCAGTCCGTGCACCAACTGGTTGCACGATGCCAGCAGCTCGCCCGCGGCCACATGGCGTTCATCGGAGTCGACGATCGCCAGGTGATCCGGATTCGCCTGAGCAATCTGCCAAAAGCCCACCATGCTTTGCTCCGCTCCCACTGCGCTACTTCCGCTCACTTCGTTCGCTCCATTCGCTTCGTTCGCTCCGCAGCGAGCTCATTCGTTGCGCTCGTTCGCCGCCTGTGACGCAAGGCGTTTGGCCCAGCGGTAGTCGGGCTTGCCGACCGGTGTGCGCGGGATCTCGTCGGTGAGGTGCAGCTCGCGGGGTTGCTTGTAGCGCGCGAGTCGGTCGGCGCAGAAGTCTTGGAGGCTCTCGAGGGTGACGTCGGCGCCGTCGCGAGTCGTGACGATCGCGGCCACTCGTTCCTGGAAGCGCTCGTCGGCCACGCCCACGACGACGGCGTCGAACACGTCCGGGTGCGCTTTGAGCACCGCCTCGACCTCTTCGGGGTACACCTTCTCGCCGCCGGTGTTGATGCACCCGGAACCGCGGCCGAGCAGGTGCAGCGTGCCGTCGGCGTCGACGGTGGCGGCGTCGCCGGGGATCACCCATCGCTCGCCGTCGGGGTCGACGAGAAACGTGGCTGCGGTCTTCTCCACGTCCTTGTAGTACCCGAGCGGGATGTGGCCGCGGCGAGCAAGCCGTCCCACCTGACCCGAGCCGGGCTCGACCGGGCGGCCGTTGTCGTCGAGCACGCTCGTGGTCGGGTTCATCGTGAACTTCGGGCCGCCACGCTCGAGGTCGAGCACGGTGCCGGCATGTCCGGTCTCCGAAGCGCCAAAGCTGTCCATGACGAGGGCCGTCGGGAGCAGTCGCGTGAGCTCCTCGCGCACCGTAGAAGAGAGGATGGCGCCGCCCGAGCCGATGATCGCCACGGACGAAAGGTCGTAGGCCGCGCCAGGTGCGGCGAGCGCGTCGGCGAGCGGACGGGCCATCGCGTCGCCCACCACCATGATCGAGTTCGCCCGCTCGCGCTCGGCGAGTCGGAGCACGCGCTCTCCGTCGTAGTGACGGTCGCAGTTGAGCACCACGGTGTTGCCCGAGAAGAAGTTGATGAACGACGCCCATTGGCCGCCGCCGTGCATCATCGGGGCGTTCACGATCTGCACGCTGACGGCGTCGTCGGCGACGACCCGGCTGCCGAGCTCCTCGGGCGTGGTGATCGGCGGCTGACCGAAGCCACCCCCACCGAGGGCCGCGAAGAAGATGTCCTCCTGGCGCCAGAGCACGCCCTTGGGCATGCCGGTGGTACCGCCCGTATAGAGGATGTACAGGTCGTCGGGGGAGCGCGGCGCGAAGTCGCGAGCGGGTGACGCGCCGGCCAGCGCGGCCTCGTACTCCACTGCTCCGAGGTCGGCGACGGCCTTGGCCGATTCTTCATCAGTGCTCCCGTCGTCGAGCACGACGAGGTGGTGGAGATCGACCGAGTCGGGTGCGACCGTGGCGACCATGGGGGCAAAAGCCCGTTCGAAGATGAGCGCTCGCGTATCGGAGTTCTGGAGCATGTAGCGCAGCTCGTCGGCCACATAGCGGTAGTTCACGTTGATGACCGACGCCCGGGCCTTGTAGATCCCGAGCTCGGCTTCCACCCATTCAGCCCGGTTCCAGGAGAGCACGGCCACCGGGTCGCCGGGTGCGATGCCGGCTTCGCAGAGGTGGTGGGCCAGGCGGTTCGCCCGTTCGTCGAGCTCCCGGTAGGTCAGCCTCTGGTCGCCCGCGACCAAGGCCAGGCGATCGGGACAGGTGTCGACGACGACCTCGAAGAGATCAGCCAAGTTGAAGGGCATGCGCAAGAAGTAGAACATGTTCCAGTCAGGCGATGCCAACAGCAGGGACCCCGTGACAATCACCGTCGATACCACCGGACTCCTGGCCGACCATGTCGCGATCGTGTCGGGGATCGGGCCGGGGATGGGCCGTTCGATCGCGTTGACCCTGGCGCGAGCTGGGGCCGACGTGGCGCTCGGGGCGCGCAACGAGGCCAGCCTGCGCGCCGTCGCCGACGAGGTCGAAGCGCTCGGGCGCAGGGCGGTGTGCGTGCCGACGGATATCACCGACATTGAACAGTGCCGCCGACTGGTCGAGACGACGGTTGCCGAGCTCGGCCGTCTCGACGTGCTCGTGAACAACGCGTACGCAGAAGAGGACTGGCACGATCCGTTCGACGGGTTCGATCCGGCCCGATGGCGCGCCCCGATCGACGTCAACGTCTTTGGCACGCTCCAGCTCTCGCAGGCCGCCGTGCCTCATCTCAAGGCTGCTGGCGGCGGCGGCGAGAGCCCGCGGCGTGGGCATCCCGCGCCGCAACGAGCTCGCCCAAATGGAGGCGGATCGATCGTGATGATCACCACGCTGTCGGTGAAGAACCCCATCCCATTGCTCGCCGGCTACGCCGCGTCGAAGCGCGCGCTCACGACAGCGGCCCAGGTGATGGCGAGCGAGCTGGGAGCGTCGGGCATCCGCGTGAACTGCGTGGCACCCGGTCACATCCTCGGCGAGCCGCTCCAGGAGTACTTCGAGTGGAGCGCGGAGCAGCGCGGGATCACAGCAGAAGCCGTCGCCGAGGAGATCAGGGCGATGAACCCGCTCCATCACATCGCAAGCCCCGACGAGATCGCCCAAGCCGTGCTGTTCTTCGCCTCCGACCTCTCGCGCGTCATCACCGGCCAGACGCTCGACGTCAACTGCGGCCGGACGATGGACTGATGCGAGGCACCTCGTGAGCGCGCTGCTGCAGGGCAAGACTTGCATCGTCTCGGGAGTTGGGACTGGGCTCGGCAAGGAGATCGCGCTCGCGTTCGCGCGCGAGGGTGCCGACGTGGCGCTCGGTGCGCGCACGGAGTCGTACCTCGAGGAAGTGCGGCGCGACATTGAGGAGCTGGGACGGCGAGCGGTTGCCGTACCGACCGACATCACCGACACCGAACAGTGCAAACGGCTCGTGGCAACGACGATCGCCGAGCTCGGGAAAGTCGATGTGTTGGTGCACAACGCGTTCGCGCCCGACGTGTTCCAGTCGTTCGAGAGCGTCGACCTGGATACGTGGCGCCGCATCATGGACGTGAATCTCTTCGGGAGCCTCAACCTCACGCACGCCGCGATCCCGGCGATGAAGGCGCAGGGCTCGGGATCGATCGTGTTCGTGAACTCGATGATCCAGCGCAAGGTGCTGCCGCTCCAGGGCGGCTACGCCACGTCGAAGGGGGCGTTGCTCACGGCCGCGCAGGTGCTCGCCAAGGAGCTCGGTCCGCATGGGATCCGGGTGAACTCGATCGTGCCCGGTTGGATGTGGGGTCCGAGCGTCGAGATGTACTTCTCGATGATGGA
>CAMDCC010000136.1 GCA_945889545.1 Bifidobacterium breve
CCGAGGCGGCATCGTCGAGTGTTCGACGCACGACCGCTCGTCCGGTGGCGCCAGACACCACGGTTCGCCACAACTCGTCACCAGCACCGGCGCCGGCAAGCGCGAGCTCTTCGGCGTCAGGGGCAATCAGGTCGAGACACCGCGCCACATCGAATGCCACTCCTTCGACGATCGACCGACACAGCTCGGCTGGACCGTGCGCGTCGGTCAGTCCCAGGAACGCTGCATGCACATCGGAACGCCACCACGGTGCGCGGGCTCCGGCGAGCCAGGGGAGTGCGAACGCGCCATTCGCGCCGGGCGGCACGGCGGCTGCGGCTGTAAGCAGCTCGTCGTGCGATCGACCGGTCAGGCGCACCAGCCATCCCAACGCTGCACCGGCGGCCGACATGCCTGCCTCGACCACGAAGCCACCGAGCGCGCCGCGCGACACCTGCGCAGTTGTTGGCAGTGCGTCAACGGGACCGCCATGCGGCACCGACACGTTTGCGGTGGTGCCCCACGACACCATCGGCGCGCGCGGCGATGCGCCCACGCCGAGCACTTCGCACGCACGGTCACCGGCGCCGATCACCACCCGCACACCGGCGGGCAAACCCAAGTCGCGCGCCACGTCCGCGAGCACCTCGCCGACGATGTGCGACGCGGGCACGATCTCGGGGAGTCGCTCCCGATAGCGCTGCACGGATTCGGGTAACCACCAGCCGCCGAGCGCGCACAGGCCAGTCCGCGAGGCAAGTGTCTCGTCGGTCACGACAACACCCGTGAGTCGAGCCACCACGAAGTCGCGCGGGGCAAGGATCCAGCGCGCCGTTCCAAACATGTTGGTCTCGTTCTCGACGAGCCAGGCCAGCTTTGCGGTGTGTGAACCCGCGGTTGCCATTACGCCGGTGGTGGCGCGGAACACGTTGGGGTCACCCAACTCGGCAACTTGCTCCTCGGCGCGCGCGTCGGACCACAGGATCCCGGGACCGAGGGGTTCGAGCTGCTCGTCGAACACTGCGAACGTCTCGCGTGCCGCGGCGAATCCGAGTGCCTCCACGGCCGCGAACTCGGCCGGTGCGGCGCTCCGCACTTCGGCGCACGCGGCGCGCACCGATTCCCACCACTCGCGCGCGTCCTGCTCGGCTCGACCGGGCGCCGGATGCGTGGTCATCAACGGCGCTCGCGCGAGCGCGACCATCCCGTCGTCGGACCACAGCGCGGCCTTGGTGGCGCTGGTGCCGAGGTCGAGAGTGAGAACGGTCACATGCCGGCGAGCTGGCGCACGACCTTGGTGAGCGCCGAGAAGTCCTCGCGCCCGTAGCCCGCGGCGCTCGTTGCGCTCAGCACTTGGCGGACGAGTCCCGACGTGAAGAGCGGAAGGCGCTCCTTGGCGGCATGGCCGATCGCGAGGTCGAGGTCCTTGGCCATGAGGTCGGTCATGAATCCAGGTGCCCAGCCGTTCGATGCCGGGCTCTCCGGCACCACACCCTCGGCCGGGAGTCGCGTGCGGACCGCCACGCAGTCGCCAGAGGAATGGGTGAGCACTTCGTAGAGCTTCGAGAGATCCACGCCCGCCTTCGTGGCCATCACCGTGGCTTCGGCGGTCGCGAGCATCTGCGCCGCGTAGATGAGGTTGTTACAGAGCTTGACGACCTGTCCCATGCCGGGGCCACCCACGTGCACGATCAGGCCAGCGAACGGATCGAGTGCGGGCCGGGTGGCGTCGAGCACGGCGGCGTCGCCGCCGACCATGAGCGTGAGTGTGCCCTTTTGGGCGCCGACCGTGCCACCGGAGAGCGGCGCTTCGAGGTATCGCGCGCCGGTCGCCGTCACGCGTTCGTGTTGCGCGCGCTCGACTGCCGGATCGATCGTCGATGTGTCGACGAGGGTGATGGTCGGTCCGAGTGCGGGGAGCACTGCATCAATGATCTCGACGACCTCGGGGGAGTTCGGCACGCACAGGATGGTGACCTCGCTCGCTTCGACGACCGCGCGCGGTCCGTCGCCTTCGCTTGCGCCGAAGCCGATCGCCGCGTCGATCGGCCCGCGACTGCGCGACGCGACCGTGACCTCATGACCCGCCTCGATGAGATGACGCGTCATCGGAAGACCCATCGCGCCGAGCCCGATGAAACCGATTTGCATGTGTTGTTCCTCCTGCTCGGACGACCGGCCGCACGCTACCGTGAGCGCCCTCATGGCCGACGGGGACACCGGCACCACCGCCGCGGCAGACGCTCCGAGCGAACCGCTGCTGTCGTTCGCAGTTCCCGACGACCTGTTGCGCGAGGCCGTCGCGGCAAGCAACGCGCAAGACTTGGTGGCCGACCTCCAGCTCATGCCGGGCGTCGGGGAGGGCAAACCGCCGCCGATCCTCTCGATCTTGCGGGGGTACGGATGGGCGCCCGTCACCTACCTCACGATGGCGGCGTTCGCGGTCGGAATGGTCGACAGCGGCTTGGGTGTCCTCGCACCCGACATCCAGCGGTCGTTCAACATCAACGACGCTGAGCTGGGCGCGGCGATCTTCGCGGCGTCAGCCGCGCAGATCGGCGTTGGGCTGCCCGTCGCACTCGCGAGTGACCGGGGGAGTCGCGTCAGGGTCGCGGCGATCTGTCTCCTGATCTTCGCGATCTCCGTACCGTTCCAAGGACTTGTCGAGAGCATCTGGCTCTTTGCGCTGCTCGGCATCATCTCGTCGTTTGGCAAGGCCCCGAACAACACCACCCACCTTTCGTATCTCTCCGACTTCTATCCACCAGAAGCCAGAGCGCGCGTCGCTGCGCTGCAACGAGGGCACGAACCCGTTGCGCGAACGCTGGGCGTCGCGATCATGGGCGGTGTCGCCGAGGTCACCGGGTCCTGGCGGTGGGCGACGTTGCTCGCGCTGTTGGGCATCCCGATCGCTGGGCTGATCCTGCGGTTGAAGGAACCGAAGAAGGGGCAGCACGAGTCGAGCCACATCCTCGAGGCATCGGGGCTGGACATCGGCGAGAACCCCGAGGGCACGCCGCGCGTCTTGCTCGGTTCGGCCGTGCAACGGTTGCTGCGCGTCCGCAGCCTCTACTTCCAGCTCATGGCCGTTGCCGTGCTCGGCTTCGTCGGTCTCGGCATTCCGCTCTTCGGGTCGCTGTACCTCGACCGCGAGTGGGATCTGGGCACAGGAGAGCGGGCGACCGTCTACACGATCATCGGTGTTTCGGCGTTCCTGATCATCCCCGTTGCCGGCTTCGTCGGCGACCGAATGTTCCGAAGGCGGCCCGAGTCGGTGCTCTACCTTGGTGGCGGGTGCCTGATTGCGTTCGGCATCATCTACGTGGGCTCGCTCTACGCACCGGAGCTCTGGATGGTGGTGCTCGGCTGGTTCCTGGCCGAGTGCACGCTGGCACCGCTCGGAACCGCGATCTTCCAAACCGTGGCCGCCACCGTGCCGGCCGAGATGCGCACGCTCGGATTCGCGCTCTTCGGCGTGTACGGACTGGTCATCGGTGGGTTTGCCGGCGCCGTGATCCTCGGCGCGATCAGCGGCGCAGCCGGGCATGCCGACGGCCCGCGCGTCGCGCTCACCACGATGGCGCCGGTGTGCGCGCTCGGCGGACTGCTCCTAATGGGGGGCGCGCGTTGGGTGCGACGCGACATCACGTTGGTGATCGAGGATGTGCTCGAACGCTACGAAGAGGGGCAGCGTCGAAAGGCCGGGGGTGCGATCCCCGCACTCCAGATCCACAACCTCGACTTCGCGTACGGCACCCAGCAGGTGCTCTTCGACATCGACCTCGAGGTCGCCGAAGGCGAGATCGCTGCACTGCTCGGCACGAACGGTGCGGGCAAGAGCACGTTGCTGCGGGCCGTCTCCAGCCTCGAGCATCCGACGCGCGGGACGATCCGCTTGTTCGGCGCGTCGAGCACGTGGCTCGAAGCCGAGCAAGTGCTGAGCTTGGGATGCGGGATGCTTGTAGGCGGCCGGATGACCTTCCCGTCGCTCACGGTTCGCGAGAACCTCCGTCTCGCCGCGTTCTCGTTCCGCAAAGACAAGGCGCGCGCCCGCGCTGCAACCGACGAGGCACTTGAGGCGTTTCCCGCACTCGAGGCCCGGCTCGACAACCTCGCCGGTGCACTCTCGGGCGGTGAGCAACAGATGTTGGCGCTGGCGCGCGTATTGCTCACGCGACCGCGCCTGTTGTTGATCGACGAGCTCACCCTCGGTCTCGCGCCGAAGATGGTGGAGGACCTCATCGGCATCGTGCGCCGGGTGAACGCCGAGGGTACGACCGTGCTCCTGGTGGAGCAGAGCGTGAACCTCGCGCTCAGCCTCGCGGACCACTCCTTCTTCATCGAGCGGGGCGAGATCCGATTCGACGGTCGCACCTCCGACCTGCTGGCTCGCGACGACTTGCTGCGGCCGGTGTTCCTGGCCTCGGTTGATCTCACCACCCCCACTCCCTGATCGCGCCCGATGGCCGAGTTCACCTTCCTCTCACTGCACTTCGACACCTTCTCGATCATCCAGGGCTTCATCCAGGGACTGCTCTACGGGCTCCTCGCGCTCGGCCTCGTGCTCGTGTACCGCACGAGCCGCGTCATCAACTTCGCCCACGGTCAGCTCGGCGTTGTCCTCGCTGTGCTCCTGCTCAAGCTCACCGATCAGTTGAAGATCCCGTATCTCCCGTCGCTGGTGTTCTGCCTCGCGTTGGCCGCGGGACTGGGCGCAGTGTGCGAGCTCGTGCTGCGGCGGTTGTTCAAGCGGCCACGCGTGCTGATGATGGTGGCCACGATTGGGCTCTCGCAGGTGCTCTACCTGCTGACGCTGTTGCCATTCGTGTCACCCAAGAACCTGTTCGTGCCGTATCCCGTGCCGATCAACGCCGAGATCGACAACGTGGCCGGCGGCACGCTGCAAGGCGGCGACCTCACGATCTTGATCGTGGCGCCGCTCGTTGCGATGAGCTTGGCGCTCTTCCTGCGCTTCTCGCCCTGGGGGCTCGCAATGCGGGCGATGGCCGAGAACACGGATTCCGCGCGCCTCTCGGGCGTCTGGGTGCGGCGCATGTCGACGCTCGCATGGGCGATGGCCGGACTGCTGTCGGCGATCACGGCGATCCTGGCGTCGCCGAGCCAATCGTCGGCCCTGAAGGAAGCCCTGCCGCCCGGCTTGTTGCTGCGCGCCCTCGCGGCCGCGCTCATCGGCTCGATGGCCAGCTACACCGTGGCCTTCATCGCCGCGATCGCGATCGGGATCGTCGAGCAGATCGCCACCTTCAACCTGGTGACCGACCTCAACAGCACGGCGTACATCACGCTCGGCCTCTTCGTCCTGATCCTGCTGGTGTTGCTCCTGCAAGTCGGGCGGTTGCGGCGCGACCCGAGGACCGAGGAACGCTCGTCGTGGGCAGTGGGCAGCGAATCGGGCCGGGCTTCGATGGCCACGACTCGTCGATGGGTTGGGCGCAGCGGGGTCGCCGCCGCGTTCGCGGTCGCGGTGTTCCTACCGCGCGTCGTCTCGGAGGGCCGCGCCCTCACGTTGTCGCAGGTGTTCATCTACTCGGTCATCGCACTTTCGATGGTGGTGCTCACCGGGTGGGCGGGGCAGGTCTCGCTCGGACAGTTCGGGCTCGTGGCCGTGGGGGCGATCGTGGCCGCGCGCCTTCCCGATTGGCCGCTGCTCCTGGTGCTTCTCACTGCCGGTGTGATCACCGCGCTGGTGGCGGTGGTCATCGGCTTGCCTGCGTTGCGTATCCGGGGTGTGTATCTCGCGGTGACCACGCTCGGCTTCGCGCTCTTCATGCAAGTCACCGTGCTGCCCACACCGTGTTGGACGTTGCCGTTCACCAATACGCAAGTGTGCACAGGGCTCCCCGACAAGTACTCGACGTTGCTGGAGCGCCCGACCCTGTTCGGGCTCGATCTGACCAACGAACGCGATTATGCCTACTTCGCGCTCGGTGTGCTGCTCGTCGCGTTGTTCGTGGTGCGCACGTGGCGTGATCGTGGTATCGCCCGGCGCTTGGTGGCTGTGCGCGACAACGAGGTGGCGGCCGCGGCGATGGGGATTCCGGTGGTGCGTACGAAATTGCTCGCGTTCGCATTGTCGGGCTTCATGGCTGGCGTCGCGGGTGTGTGCTTCGCGCTCGCGCAGCAGCGCATCTCGCCGGCGGAGAGCTTCGGCCCAAAGGAGTCGATCCTGGTGCTCTCGATGGCGGTGGTCGGTGGCCTCGGCTCGGTACCGGGGGCGGTGCTCGCGGCGGTCTACCTCGTCGGGTTGCCGTTCGTGCTCGGCTCGACGGGCACCGTGCAGTTCATCACCAGCGGCTTCGGGGTACTCGCCTTCTTGCTGTATCTCCCGGGTGGGCTCGGTGCGGTTGCCGCGCGCGCCGGTGACGGTGTCGCGGGCCTGATCGATCGACGAAGGGGACGAACGGGAGTGAACGCATGACCGCCGCCGCGCTCGAGATCGACGACGTCGCCGTGTGGTTCGGCGGCGTGCACGCGGTTGATGGCGTCTCGCTGTCGATCGCGCCCGGCGAAGTGGTGGGGCTCATCGGACCGAACGGATCGGGCAAGACCACGTTGCTCGACGCCATCTCGGGCCAGACCCGTCCGACGCGCGGCTCCGTGCGTATCGACGGTCAAGACGTCACGGGTCGGCTCCCCGAGGCGCGCGCCAAGTTGGGTGTGGTGCGGTCGTTCCAGGACTGTCGGCTGTACCCGGAGCTGAGTGTCGAAGAGGTGCTCCTCGTATCGGAGGACGCGCGTCGCCGAGTCAGCGTTCTTTCAACAACGTTGCACGCGCCGTGGGCGCGTGGCGCCGAGCGGGCCAAGCGCGCCGCGGTCACCGACGTCATCGGCGCGTTCGGCCTCGATCGCTATCGCAATCATCGCATCCAAGAGCTCTCGACGGGCACCCGGCGGGTGGTCGACCTCGCCGCGATCGTGCTCGCTTCGCCTCGCCTGCTGCTCCTCGACGAGCCGACCGCCGGCATCGCGCAGCGCGAGGCGGAGGCGTTTATCCCGTTGCTCCGCCGTATCCACGACGTGACGGAGGCAACCATCGTGCTGGTCGAACACGACGTGCCCATGGTGTTCGCGCTCTCCACTCAGGTGGTCGTCATGGAGACGGGCAAGGTCGCGAGCGCCGGCTCACCCGAGGCGGTGATGCAGGATCCAGCCGCCGTTGCCGCGTACCTCGGGGCGAGCCCCGAGGCCCTCGCCAGAAGTGGCAGGCTGTCGGGCGACGACTGACGAGGGCGTCAGGTTCGAGAGTGGGGGCCAGGCCCAAGCAGGCCGGCGGCGAAGTCGCCTTGAGTGGGGGGATTGGCGCATGGGGGGCACACGAGGTCGAGGTCTCGTCGGGATTGCCGTCGCGACGATGCTCATATTGGTTGCGGCACCGGCTTCGGCAATGCGATCGGCCGACTCCATCGCCAGCGTTGAGCCCGTGACCGACGGGGTCACGAAGAACTCGGTCACGGTGGTGTTCCCCGTCGTCGACCTGAGCGCCGCGAGCGGCGCGGCCGGGCTCCAGTACATCTCCGATGAGAAGGACCAGCTCGGGATCCACACGTACGTCGACGCGTTCAATGAAGCCGGCGGTGTGAACGGCCGGAAGATCAAGCCGAAAATCGTGAAGTTCAACCCGCTCAAGCCGTCAGAGATGCGCTCGTTGTGCAAGGACTGGACCACGAGCGGTGAAGTGTTCGCGGTGGTCGACACCGGCAAGTGGCACGGCGACAACCAGCTCTGTCTCACCGAAGAGGGGCAGATGCCGCTCATCTCGATGTGGACGACCGTGACCGAGTGGACCGATCGTGGCGCGCC
>CAMDCC010000137.1 GCA_945889545.1 Bifidobacterium breve
CGAGAAGGTGGTGTCGTCGGGGGCGATCATGCCGGCGCGGGCCCCGGCCTCGATCGACATGTTGCAGACCGTCATCCGGCCTTCCATCGACAGGCCGCGGATCGCCGAGCCGCGGTACTCGATGATCGAGCCGATGCCTCCGCCGGTACCGATGCGGGCGATGATCGACAGCACCACATCCTTGGCGCTCACGCCGGGTGCGAGGTCGCCGTCCACGGTGACTGCCATCGTGTGCGGGCGCGCCTGGGGCAGCGTCTGGGTAGCGAGCACGTGTTCAACCTCGCTGGTGCCGATTCCGAACGCCAGGGCCCCGAACGCGCCGTGGGTGGATGTGTGGCTATCGCCGCAGACGACCGTCATCCCGGGGAGGGTGAGGCCCTGCTCCGGGCCGATCACATGCACGATGCCGCGGCGCGGGTCGCCCATCCCATAGAAGGTGATGCCGAACTCCTCGCAGTTCTGTGCCAACACCGCCATCTGCTTCGCGGAGATCGGGTCGGGGTGCACCAGGTCGAGATCCGCAGTGGGGTTGTTGTGGTCGATCGTCGCGACGGCCAGGTCGGGGCGCCGCACCGTGCGGCCGTGCATGCGCAGGCCGTCGAACGCCTGGGGCGAGGTGACCTCGTGGACGAGGTGGAGATCCACAAAGAGGAGGTCGGGCTCGTCGGCGACGCGGCGCACGACATGGCGCTCCCACACCTTGTCGGACAACGTGGTCATGAGGAGCTACCCCTCGAGCGGGCGGACGCTGACGACCTCGACCTCGAAGGTGCGGCGGGGGCCCTTGTATGAGCGCATCTAGCCGGGCGCCGCGCCCATGAGTGCTTCACCGAGCGGCGATGAGGTAGAGAGGACGTCGAAGCTCTCGTGGCGCTCTTCGATCGAACCGACGAGGTACTGAGTGGTGTCGGCGTCGCCATCCATGCGGACCTCGACGATGGTGCCGGCCGCAACCACATCGCCTTCGGGGTGATCGACGACGATGGAGGCCCGGAGCATCCCCTCGAGCTGGCGGATGCGACCCTCGTTGAGGCCCTGCTCGTTCTTGGCCGCGTCGAAGTCGGCGTTCTCCCGGATGTCGCCGTGTTCCCGGGCGCGCTCGATCCAGATCGAGATCTCGTCGCGCCGCTCGCCACTGCGCCAGTCCGCCTCTTTCCGAAGGCGGTCGTACGCGTCGCGAGAGAGCTGCACCTCTTTCATAGGTCTGAGCGTAACCGGCGGCCTGCCGCCGGCTTCGAGGGATCCGGCCTGCGGAAAGCCCAACGGAAAGCCCAACGGAAAGCCGGTTGACCGGGCTCCACCCGGCTGGGAGAATGATCGGTCATGGCACATCAGCACGTCATCGTCATCGTCATCGTGTAGCGAGCGCCGACCTCCGGCGTTCGCCCTCAACCGTCCACCTCGGTGGGCGGTTTTTCATTGCCCGCACCACATTCTGGAGATCCCAGCTGGGAACCATTCCAAGCCACACTCTCCAGAACGAACCAGAAGCACAGGAGCACAGTGACCCATCGGATCGGGATCATCGGGGGCGATGGCATCGGCCCCGAAGTGGTGGCCGAGGCCATGAAGGTGGTCGACGCGGCTGGGGTGGCGTACACCCCGGTGGCCTTCGACCTCGGTGGCGCGCGCTACCTGCGCGACGGCGAGGTGCTGCCCGACGCCGACCTCAAAGCGATCCGGGGGCTCGACGCGGTGATGCTCGGCGCGGTCGGCACCCCCGACGTGGCGCCCGGCGTGCTCGAGCGAGGGCTGCTCCTGAAGCTGCGCTTCGAGCTTGATCTCTACGTGAACTTGCGCCCGTTCGTGGCTGGGCCGAGCCCGCTCAACGACGGTGTCGACATGATCGTGGTCCGTGAGAACACCGAAGGCGTGTACGCCGGTGAGGGCGGATTCCTCCGGAAGGGCACGCCACACGAGATCGCCACGCAGGGCTCCACCAACACCCGAATGGGCGTGGAGCGCTGCGTGCGTTTCGCTTTCGAGCTCGCGCGCTCACGGACGCGCAAGCACCTCACGCTCGTGCACAAGACGAATGTGCTCCAGTTCTCCGGCGATCTCTGGCAGCGGGTGTTCGACGAGGTCGCGTCGGAGTACGACGACGTTGAGACCGGCTACCACCACGTCGATGCCGCGTGTATCTATTTCGTGCAGGACCCCGGTCGTTACGACGTGGTCGTCACCGACAACCTGTTCGGCGACATCCTCACCGATCTGGGTGGCGCGGTCGCCGGCGGGATTGGTCGGGCCGCGTCGGCCAACCTCAATCCCGCTCGTACCGGACCGTCGGTCTTCGAGCCGGTCCATGGTTCCGCGCCCGACATCGTGGGCACCGGGAAGGCTGATCCGCGTGCCGCGATCATCTCCGCGGCGATGATGTTGGAGTTCCTCGGCGAGGACGACGCGGCAACGCGCATCCGCGAGGCGGTCGAGAAGTCCGACGATGTGACCAGTTCCACGAGCGAGATCGGCGATGCGATCGCCGAGCGAGTGCAATGACCAAACCAGAGGCGAGCGCCCGCGCCGTAGGTACCCTGCGGCGCAGCGAGCCGTTCGCCGAAGTGAAGCAGTGCGGCCCGGCGCGTAGCGCCAGAGAGCGGGAGCAGTAGATGCCGATCGAGAAGACCGAGAAGATCTGGATGGACGGGGAGCTCGTCAACTGGGACGACGCGACCGTTCACGTCTTGACCCACACGCTGCACTACGGCTCCGGTGTCTTCGAGGGAATCCGCGCGTACCCGACCTCGCGCGGTCCGGCCGTGTTCCGTCTCACCGACCACATGCGCCGACTGCACGATTCCGCGTCGCTCCTCATGATGGAGATCCCGTACTCGGTCGAGGAGCTGGTGGAGGCCACGTTGGAGACCGTCCGGGCGAACAAGGTGGATGGTTGCTACATCCGGCCGCTTGCGTACCTCGGGTACGGCGAGATGGGGCTCAACCCACTGCCGTGCAAGGTGAACGTCTCGATCGCAGTGTGGCCGTGGGGTACCTACTTGGGCGACGAGGGCGTCAAGCGCGGCGTGCGCATGAAGATCTCCACGTGGCGGCGCATGGACCCGAACATCAACCCGGTCGCGGCCAAGGGCACCGGCATCTACGTGAACTCGAGCCTGGCCAAAGTCGAAGCGATCAAGGGTGGCTACGACGAGGCAGTGCTCCTCAACAGCAATGGTGAGGTGGCGGAAGCCACGGGCGAGAACCTCTTCGTGGTGACGAAGGGTGTGCTGCGTACGCCGCCGCTGTCGTCGGGGGCACTCGAAGGGATCACCCGCGACTCGGTGATGACGATCGCGCGCGACCTCGGCTACGAGGTGCGCGAAGAAGTGCTCCTGCGGACCGACCTCTACCTCGCCGACGAGGCGTTCGTCACCGGCACTGCGGCCGAGGTGGTCCCGATTCGCGAGGTCGACGACCGTGAGATCGGCGAGCCGGGCGAGATGACGCGCAAGATCCAGGAGACCTACTTCGCAACCATCCACGGCGAAGTCGAGAAGTACGCCGATTGGCTGGAATATGCCAACGCGTGACCAGGCGCCGGTTGCGCACACCGTCCTCGGCCCCGACTTCGTCGGCTGCCTGCGGGCGGCGCACTCCACCGGCGCCTGCTGGCGGTATCCACTGAGCACGCCATGACTGATGCTGCGCAGGTGAGAAAAGTAGAGATCTATGACACGACGTTGCGCGATGGCGCGCAGCTCGAGGGGATCTCACTGACGGTCGACGACAAGCTGCGCATCGCGGAGCAGCTCGACTGGCTCGGCGTGCACTTCATCGAGGCCGGGTGGCCGGGGTCGAACCCCAAGGACGACGAGATGTTCCGTCGTGCCGCCACCGAGCTGAAGCTCGACACGAGCACGCTCGTTGCGTTCGGCTCGACCCGTCGTCCGAAGGGGAAGGTCGACTCCGACGACACGCTCCGGCATCTCGTGGAGGCCGGTACCTCGACGGTGTGCATCGTCGGCAAGTGCTGGGACTACCACGTGACCGAAGCGCTCGGCACCACGCTCGACGAAGGCGTCGCGATGGTCGCCGATTCGATCGAGTTCTTGCGCGGCAACGGCCTCGAGGTGTTCTTCGACGCCGAGCACTTCTTCGACGGCTACCGGCGCACGCCCGAGTTCAGCCTCCGCGTGCTCGAAGCAGCAGTCGAGCGTGGCGCCATCCGGCTGGTGCTATGCGATACCAACGGTGGCACGTTGCCCGACGAGGTCGAAACCACCGTGCGCGCCGTCGTCACGTACTTCGGCGCCGATGTGGGGGTTGCGGTGCATCTCCACGACGACGCCGGCACCGGTGTGGCGAACGCGCTTGCCGGCGTGCGCGGTGGTGCCATCCAGGTGCAAGGAACGATCAACGGCTATGGCGAGCGCACCGGCAACTGCAACCTCACCACGATCATCCCGAACCTCACCCTGAAGATGGGGATCGAGACCATCCCGGCCGACCGCCTGGAGCGGCTCACGCCGGTCGCGCATCACGTGGCCGAGCTCGTGAACATGGCGCTGAACCCGCAGGCTGCCTATGTGGGCGAGTCGGCATTCGCGCACAAGGCCGGCCTGCATACGAGCGCGATCAAGAAGCGCCCCGACGCGTACGAGCATGTGCCGCCCGACATGGTGGGCAACGGCACGCGGTTCGTGGTGTCGGAGCTCGCTGGGAAGTCGACGATCCTGCTCAAAGCCGAGGAGCTCGGGCTCGAGCTCGACGGGCCGCAGGTCAACGACGTCGTCGACATGCTCAAGCGGATGGAGCACGAGGGCTACCACTTCGAGGTCGCCGATGCCTCGCTCGAGCTGCTCATGCGTCGTGCCACCGGGTGGGAGCAACCGTGGTTCGAGGTTGAGTCGTTCCGCGTGATCACCGACGATCACAAGGTCGGCCACGTCGATGGGGTCGGCGACGTAACGGCTGCCAAACCTTCTGTGGGAGGTGTGAGCACGGAAGCCACGATCAAGGTGCACGTCGACGGCGAGCGAACAGTGGCGACGGCCGAGGGCAATGGGCCCGTCAACGCGCTCGACACCGCGTTGCGGCGCGCGCTTGGTGGGCGGTACCCGGCGCTCGATCCCGTCCATCTCACTGACTACAAGGTCCGTGTCCTCGACACGCAGAAGGGCACCGGGGCGATCACGCGAGTGCTCATCGACTCCACGAACGGCGACCGCACCTGGTCGACGATCGGCGTGAGCGAGAACATCATCGAAGCGTCGTGGCAAGCCCTCTACGACTCGCTGGTCTACGGCTTGTTGCTCGGCGAAGGCGCCACCTGACCTAACCTCCCGGCGTGTCGAATGAGCCGCACGTTTCGCCCACGCTCGACGGCGCGCCGCGGCAGGCGCCGAACCTCGCGCCCGGTGTGCACTACCCGCCGGCGCGGCCGTGGCGGGCCGATCGGCCCGGCGACCTCCAGGGCGGGCAACCAACCGGTGAGCTCATGGGCTCACCCGGGCCGAACATCGGGTACGCCTTGTCGCTCATCGCCAGGGCCCGCGACCGTTTCGCGTTGGCCCCACACGAGCACTTCGAGGACGCAGCCGCGGTCGTCGGCGAGCTCGCGATGAAGCGCGCCGCGTCGTACGGGCGGGCGCCCGTGATGCCCGACGTGGAGTGCGCCATGCTCATCCTCGGCTACCAGGGCGGCGTCGATCCCGCGTTCGCCAAGTGGCGGGTGCGCGCGGCAGCAGGCGCACACGAGGACTACCAACGCCGGCGCTCGCTCTGCGATGCGGTCGACCTCGATGCGCTGCGCCTCGCTCCGAGCGCACTCGGACCGCGGGCGACCGAGCTGCGCGCCGCGCTACAAGGCGCCCACGAGCTCGCCGGAGCACCCACCAAGACCTGACACCGAAGCCCTGACATCGCGGACCTGAAATCGCGGACCTCAAATCGCGGTCAGGCAGTTGGCTAACCTCCCCCGGCCGTGACCGAGTTCCTGCTGTCGACTGAGCACGACGAGCTCCGGGCCTCGCTGCGCCGGTTCGCGGAGGAGCAGATCGCGCCGCACGCGGCCGAGGTCGACGAGCGCGGCGAGTTCCCCTGGAAGTCGTTTGAGGCCTACCGCGACTCGGGCTTCATCCGTCTCCCGTACCCGGTCGAGTACGGCGGCGACGGGGGCGACATGGTCGCCTACGCGCTCCTCGTGGAGGAGGTTGCGCGGGTCTGCGCATCCTCTTCTCTGTTCATCCTCATCTCGCGGTTGGCCTGCGCGCCGATCCTGCGTCACGGCTCGCCCGAGCTTCAGGCCCGCGTCATCCCGAAGGTTGTTACCGGCGAGTGGCAGGGCTCGTACTGCTTGTCGGAGTCCCAAGCCGGGAGTGACGTATCCGCCATGTCGACGCGCGCGATTCGCGACGGCGACACCTACGTGTTGAACGGGCGTAAGGCCTGGATCACGAACGCCGGGATCTCCGACCTCTACACGGTGTTCGCCAAGACTGATCCCGACGCCACCCGGGGCGGGATCAGCGTGTTCGTCGTGGGGAAGGACACGCCCGGATTCGCGGTCGGCAAGCTCGAGAACAAGATGGGGATGCGGGCGTCGCCCACGGGCGAGCTCCTGCTCGACGACGTCACCATCCCCGCCGCCAACCTGATCGGCGAAGAAGGCGCGGCATTCGGCTACGCGATGCAAGCGCTCGACGGCTCTCGCCCGATCGTCGGCGCCCAAGCCGTGGGGATCGCACAAGGCGCCCTTGACGCCGCGGCGCGCTACGCCACTGAGCGCTCGCAGTTCGGCACGAAGGTGGTCGAGTTCCAGGGCATCCAGTTCATGCTCGCGGAGATGGCGACGAAGCTCGAAGCGGCGCGGCTGCTCGTGTACCGGGCGTGCTCCATGCTCGACGCGGGTGTACCGGGCGTTTCGAAAGCTGCGGCCATGGCGAAGTGGTTCGCCTCCGACACCGCGATGCAAGTGACCACCGACGCCGTCCAGGTGCTCGGAGGCGTCGGCTACGTCCGTGACTTCCCCGTCGAGCGCATGATGCGCGACGCCAAGGTCACCCAGATCTACGAGGGCACGAACCAGGTGCAGCGCATTGTGATCGCCCGCCGCCTCCTCGAAGAGATCACAAGTACGACGGGCTCGTAAGTGCTCCCAAGTACCCTCGACAGGTGAGCACGCCACGGGTCCGTTTCTCGCCGGCACCTACTGGGTCGCTCCATGTGGGGTCGGCCCGCACTGCCCTGTTCAACTGGCTGTATGCGCGGCACCACGGAGCGGTGTTCGCGCTGCGCATCGAGGACACCGATCGCGCCCGGTCCCGCGACGAATGGGTGCAGAGCATCCCCGAGATCCTCCAGTGGCTGGGCCTCGATTGGGACGAGGGTCCGGTGCTGCAAAGCGAGCGCACGGAGACGTATCTCGCCGCGGCTGCCGATCTCGTCGAGCGCGGATCTGCGTACGAGTGCTACTGCACACCCGAGGAGCTCGACGCGCGCAACGAGGGAGCTCGAGCAGCCGGACGACCGCCGGGGTACGACGGGCACTGCCGCGACCTCACCGATGAGCAACGTGCGGCGATGGCAGTCGAGGGAAGACCCCGCACGGTCCGGTTCCGCACTCCTAGCGCCGGCACCAGCAGCTTCGTGGACGCGATCCGAGGCGAGGTTGCGGTCGAGTGGTCTTCGATTCCCGACTTTGTGATCGTGCGCTCCGACGGAAACCCCATCTTCTTCCTCGCCAACGCGGTCGACGACATCGCGATGGAGATCACCCACGTGATCCGCGGGGAAGACCTTCTCGATTCCACGCACCGGGTCCTCGCACTTCGGGCCGCGCTCGGA
>CAMDCC010000138.1 GCA_945889545.1 Bifidobacterium breve
GCACCGGGGCGAGTTGTAGTGATCGCTACCCACGACGAGCGATTGCTCCCGCTCGCCGACCGCGTCGTGGAGCTCACGCCGCGAGCCGCAAGCGAGTCGCGTCTGCCCGAACGAGTTGAGCTTGCCGCGGGGGGTGTGCTCTTTCGCCAAGGGGATGTCGGCGATCTCGTGTACGAGGTTGATGCGGGGCGGATCGACATCGTCCGCGAGCTCGCTGATGGTGGCGAGGAGCTCCTTGCCGTGGTGGAGCCCGGGAACTACTTCGGGGAGCTCGCCCCCATGTTCTGGCTTCGCCGCAGTGCGACGGCGCGAGCATCAGGGGACGCCGCGGCTGCTGTCACGGGGTATTCGCTACGCGACTTTCGCGGCCGCCACTCATCGGACCCGACCAAGCTGCTCGACGAAGCTGCCGACGTGACGCTCGAAGGTTGAGACGAGAGCTATTCGGGCGGCTCGGTCAGCGGGGTTCGTCCGGCGAAGCCGTCTTCTGGCCAATGCCACCAGGTGATCGACGCTTCGCCGTCGAGCCAGCACAAGAGATAGGTACGACCGTCTGGCGCAACGGCGGGGAAGTCGATGAGGCCGCGTTCGGGGTCGCGGACGATGATCCCCTGGTCGGTGAGTGCGCTCAGGATCGACTGCACTTCGGTGGAGCCTGAGTTCGTCGGGCCGTGGCCGTTGCCCGACGGCTGCGCGCCGTTGCCGCCGGCGTTGGTGCGCGCGGCTTGGACCAGCTCGCGAAGTCGGATGACTTTCGCAGCTACTTCTGGGAGTGCCGCGGTTGCCCCTTCGATCGTCCAGAAGCGCACGCTTCGACGTTAGGCGGATGAAACGGAGCCCGTTGTGCGCGAAGGCCGCAAGTACCATCGTCATGATGCGCGTCGGCTTCTTGGGTCCTCACGGCACGTTTGCCGAAGAGGCGCTCCTCACGCAGCCCGACCTCGCGGCCGGTGAGCAGGTTCCATTTCGCACGGTCCCGCAGGTGATCACCGCAGTCGAGCGGTCCGAAGTCGAGGTGGGCCTGGTGCCGCTCGAGAACTCGATCGAAGGCACCGTCACGGTCACGATCGACACGCTTGCGTTCGACACGGATCTGCTCATCCAACGCGAAGTCGACCTGCCGATCTCGCTGCACCTGTGCGCACGGGCCGGCACGCGGCTGGCCGACATTCGCACGATCGTGTCGCATCCCAACCCACTCGGTCAGAGCCGCGCGTGGCTCGCGAGCAAGCTTCCCGATGCCGAGCTCGTGGTGGCCAACTCCACGGCGGAAGCGGCGAGTCAGGTTGCGGTATCGGACCGGGCCGACTTCGCATCGATTGGCACCGCGTACGGCGCTGAGCTCGCGGGGCTTGAGGTGCTCGCATCGGAGATCGAGGACCATCCGGAGAACGAGACGCGGTTCGTGCTCGTGGGCCACGGGGTCCCGAAGTCGACCGGGCATGACAAGACCTCAATCGTGTGCTTCCAACGCGAAGACCGGCCAGGTTCCTTGCTCTCGATCCTCCAGGAGTTCGCAGCGCGCGCGATCAACCTCACCAAGCTCGAGTCGCGACCCACAAAGAGTGGACTCGGCCAGTACTGCTTCTTCATCGACTTCCGTGGCCACATCGACGACGAGGTCGTCGCCGACTGCCTACGCACGCTCATGGCCAACCAAGCCGATGTGAAGTTTCTTGGCTCATACCCCGTCGTGGGTGAACAAGGTGACGAGCAGCGCCGTGCCGTCACCGAGGCATGGAAGACGGCGACCGACTGGCTCGACTCACTGCGAGCGCAGGTGCGCGATGACGCCTGAAGCGCGGTGATCGACCTCCGCCGACTGCGCGACGACCCCGGATACCGCGCGGGGATCGAACGCAAGCGGGTTGACGCCGGACCCGTCGATGAGGTGCTCGCACTCGACGCCGAGACGCGCACGCAGCGCACGGTGGTCGAGGAGCTTCGCTCGCAGCAGAAGGTGATCTCCAAGGAGATCGGCAAGGCGGCTCCCGAGCAGCGTGACGCGCGCAAAGGCGAGGCTTCCGCGCTCAAGGACCGACTCAAGTCGGCGGAGGACGAGCTGACGGCGCTCGAAGCACGACTTCGCGAGGTCGCGTTGCGGATACCGAATCCGGCCGACCCCGATGTGCCCGAAGGTGGCGAGAACGACGGTGAGGTGGTGCGAGTCGTCGGCGAGCCGCCAGTCGTCGCGCCCCCGCTCGACCACGCCGCGTTTGCGGATGCGATGGGTTTCGTGGAAAGCGTGCATGCGGTCGAGATGAGCGGATCGCGTTTTGCGTCGGTCATGGGTCAGGCCGTGATCGTGGAGCTCGCCCTGGTTCGCTGGGTCATCGATCGTTTGGTCGGGAAGGGCTTTGTGCCCGTGGTCCCTCCCGTCATGGTGCGAGAGCAAGCGATGGAGGAAGCCGGCTTCTTCCCGACCGATCGAAGTCAGGTGTACGAGGTCGATGGCGGTGAGCTGTTCCTCGTGGGCACTGCCGAGGTACCGCTCTCATCGCTGCATCGGGGGGAGCGTCTTGATGCCGAGTCGCTTCCTCGGCGGTACGCCGGGATCTCCACGTGCTTCCGGCGCGAAGCAGGGACATACGGCAAGGACACGGCGGGAATCTTCCGCGTGCACCAGTTCGACAAGATCGAGATGTTCAGCTTTTGCGCACCCGACGCGTCTGACGCTGAGCACGAGTACATCCTCGCGGTCGAGGAAGAGATCATCGGTGGCCTTGGGCTCCCGTATCGAGTCGTAAAGATCGCGACCGGCGACCTCGGTGCCGCAGCAGCCAAGAAGTACGACATCGAGGTGTGGCTCCCGTCCGAAGGTCGCTACCGCGAAGCCACGTCGTGTTCCAACTACCGAGACTTCTCGGCTCGCCGCCTAGAGACGCGAGTGAAGATGGACAAAGGCAGCGAGTACCTGCACACCCTGAACGGTACGGGGTGCGCCATCGGTCGCACGCTCGTCTACCTCTTTGAGCATTACCAGGAGAACGGTGCGTTCGTGGTGCCGGACGCGCTGCGCGCGCTCGCCGGTTTTGATCGGGTCCAGGCACCGACCGCGTAGGCTCGTCTCCGGAGGGATGCCGGAGCGGCCGAACGGCCCCGCCTTGAAAGCGGGTGAGGTGAAAGCCTCCGTGGGTTCAAATCCCACTCCCTCCGCCAACCCATACGCTCCCGCGTTGTGAACGAGTGGTGGCGCGATGCGGTCTGTTATCAGATCTATCCGCGGTCCTATGGCGACTCGAACTCTGATGGGATTGGTGACCTGCGTGGGATCACCGCCCATCTCTCGCATCTCGCGTGGCTGGGTGTTGAGTGCATCTGGTTGTCGCCGACGTTCCCTTCGCCGAACCTCGACTGGGGATACGACGTAGCCGACTACTACGACGTGCATCCCGAGCTCGGGACGCTCAATGATCTCGACGCACTCGTGGCTGAAGCCCACGGCCGCGACATCCGGGTCGTGCTCGACCTGGTACCGAACCACACCAGTGCTGCGCATCCATGGTTCGAGGATGCGCGCTCGTCACTGACGGCGGAGCACCGCGATTGGTACGTGTGGGCCGACCCCAAACCCAATGGATCGGCGCCGAACAACTGGACGAGCAGCTTCATGGGGCCGGCGTGGACGTTCGATGAGCGGACCGGCCAGTACTTCCTGCACAACTTCTTGCCCTCGCAGCCCGAACTGAACTGGTGGAACCCCGATGTGCGGGCGGAGTTCGATCGCATTCTGCGCTTCTGGTTCGACCGCGGCATCGACGGTTTTCGCATCGATGTGGCGCACATGGTCATCAAGGACCGCGAGCTACGCGACAACCCACCGGCGACGCCGAGCGACTTCCTGCTCGACCAGTTTCGGGGACAGGTGCCGCTCTACAACTCCAACCGGCCGGAAGTGCACGACGTGTACCGCAACTGGCGTTCCATCGCCGACTCGTACGAGCCGTCGCGCATGCTCGTGGGTGAGACGTTCGTCAACGACCTCGAGCAGCTTGTCGCCTATTACGGCAAGAACGACGAGTTGTCGCTCGCCTTCAACATCCCATTTCTTACGGCGCCGTACGCACTGAACACGTTGCGGAAGATGGTGGAGCGCACCGAGGAATTGCTCCCAGCCGACTGCTGTCCGGTGTGGACCGGGAGCAACCACGACATGTCGCGCTTCCCGACCCGTTGGGCGGCCGGCGACCCAGCCCGCGCGCGATGCGCGCTCGTGATGCTGCTCACTCTTCGCGGCACCGTGTTCTTCTACTACGGGGACGAGCTGGCGATGCCCGACACCGATGTTCCGCTCGATCGCTTGGTCGACCCGGTCAGCATCGAGTATCAGCCGGTGCTCAATCGCGACGCCGCGCGCACGCCGATGCCGTGGAACGGCGCTGACGGCGCGGGCTTCACGGAGCCCGGTGTGGAGCCGTGGCTGCCTTTCGGGAATGTGAGTGCGTGCAACGTGGCCGACCAGCGTGACGACCCGAACTCCCCGCTGCACCTCACCCGAGGTCTTGTGGCGTTACGACGCGAGCTCTCCGATCTGCGCGAGGGCGCGTACGCCACGTACACCGCCGTCGGTGAGGTGTGGGCATGGACCCGTGGCGACGGTGTGCTGATCGCCATCAACGGCAGCGATACCGAGGCGACGATCGCCGACGTCCGTGGCGCGATCCGCATCTGCACGAACCGGGCGCGCGACAACGAGCCCGTCGCTGGTGAACTGCGACTCGCCCCGAACGAAGCGGCGGTCGTCGAGCTCGAACTCGACCACTAAGAACCCCGAGCAAGTGACGCTGCGTTGTAAATATGACGGCGGAGCGTCACTTGCTGTGTCGTTGGAGTCGGGACGCGGGGGATCTACTCCTCGGGGAGAACGTGCTCGGCTTTGAGGAGGAGGCGCTTGTTGCGCGGGCCGCCTGCGCCGTAGTTGCCGACACCGCCGGACGCGGGCAGCACGCGGTGACACGGCACCACGATCGCTACGGGGTTGGCTCCGCAGGCGGTGCCGACGGCACGCACCGCGCGTGGTGATCCGATCGCTTCGGCCACCTCACCGTATGTGCGGGTCTCGCCGAGTGGGATGCGCATCAGCGCCTCCCACACACGCCGTTGGAACGCGGTGCCGCGAATGTCGAGTGGGAGGTCGCGGGCGGGCGCGCGACCCGCGATGCGTCCGAGCACCTCATCGACGATCTCGCTGAGCGCGCCGTCGTCGCGTACCAGCTCGGCGGCGTGGAACTCGCGATGGACGCGCTCGTCGGCGTCAAGCTCGTCGTCGACGAGGTCGACGGCGCACAGCCCGCGCTCGGTGACCCCCACGAGGAGCGTGCCCAGCGGCGAGTCGACGATCGCGTAGATGACCGTCGCACCCGCACCCCCCGCCTTGTAAGACGCCGGCGTCATCCCAAGATGATGGTCGGCCGACTCGTAGAGGCGGCTCGTCGATCCGTAGCCCGCCGAGAAGAGCGCGATGGAGACCTGATCGCCGCTCCGGAGCCCATCGCGGAGTCGTTCACGCCGCCGCGTGTCGGCGTACTGCCGAGGCGTCACGCCGAGCACGTGAGCAAAGGCGCGCCGCAGGGCGTCGGGGGAGACACCGAGTCCGTCGGCGAGCTCACCCACGGTCGGGACCCGGTCATCGGTCGCGTCGATCTGCCGACAGGCCGATTCCACGAGATCCGTGAGATCGGCAGGCGCGGCGGGGGAAGCAGTCGTCATCGTCATGTCACCGTTGTACGACACACGATGTGGGTTGACTATCCGGTTCCGGCGGTGGCCCCGTGCGACCCCGTCCACGCCAGGAGCTCCTCGACGGGCCAGCTGTTCACGATCCGCTCGACTGGGACCCCAGCCTCGGCGGCCCGATGGCAGCTGTTCGGCTGCCAGGCGAGCTGCCACGTGGCGTGCGCGTCGGAGTCGATCGACACCTTGGCGCCCGACTCGATGAGCATCGGCATGAGCCGCATCGGCGGGTCGAGGCGCTCGGGCCGCGCATTCATCTCGACCGCCTTGTCGAAGTGCGCAGCCGCGGTGAACACGATCGGCGCGTCGAACGTCGACTCCGCTCGACCGCGCCCGACGATCAGCCGCCCGGTGCAGTGCCCGAGGATGTCGACGTGCGGGTTGGCGAGCGCGGCGATCAAGCGGTCGGTCATCGGCTGCGAGTCCATTGCGAGCTTCGAGTGCACGCTGCCCACGACCACATCGAGCCGGTCGAGGAGCTCGTCCTCCATGTCGAGCGAGCCATCGGTGAGGATGTCGACCTCCATGCCGGCCAGCAGTCGGAACGGAGCGACGCGCTCGTTGATCTCGGCAACGACGTCGAGCTGTTCGCTCAGTCGCTTGGCGTCGAGGCCGTGTGCGACGCGCACGTACGGCGAGTGGTCCGTGAGCGCGAGGTACTCGTGACCGAGCTCGATCGCTGCTTCCACCATGGCTTCGATGGTCGAACCGCCGTCGGACCAGTCGGAGTGCAGGTGCAAGTCGCCGCGTAGGTGCTTGCGAACTTCATCGGAGCGGTCGGTGGCTGGTCCTTCCGACTCGCCGAGGTCGCGGAGATACTCCGGCGTTTCGCCCGCGAGGGCCTGAGTGATGACGGCCGCGGTGCTCTTGCCGATGCCCGGGAGATCGGTCAGGTGTCGGCGCGCCACAAGGTCGTTGAGCTCGTCGATGCTCTTGTCGCGGATCGCGTCGGCGGCGCGTCGGAATGCCTGCGCCTTCTGCCGCGAGTTGCGCACGCGTTGCAACAGATCCGCAATGCGTTCGAGCGCTTCAACCGGGTTCATCGCCTCGGCCATCACCTCGACCGTACCCCGACTACTGCCCCTAGACTGAAGTTGTTTGGAGGGGTGACCGAGCGGCCGAAGGTGCTCGCCTGCTAAGCGAGTAGGGGGTTACCACCTCCTCGAGGGTTCAAATCCCTCCCCCTCCGCCAGACGATCTGGACCGAGACCCATGACGAACCCAACCGACGTTGCACGCGACTTGCTCGAGCTTGGCGCGGCAACGCTCGGCGAGTCGGGCGGCAAGCCGATGGCCGCGCGCATCAAAGCGGTCTGGGCGGGCGCGCGTCTCGCGGCACCCGCGTTCCCGGTTCGATGTACACCGGGCGACAACCTCGCGGTCCATGTGGGGGTCACACGCGCACCGGCGGGAGCGGTGCTGGTGGTCGACGTGGGCGACGTGCGCGAGCTCGGATACTGGGGCGAGGTTCTCACTACCGGCGCCGAGGCGCGCGGCCTTGCCGGACTGGTCATCGACGGCTGCGTTCGCGACGTCGACGCCTTGGCGCACCACGGATTTCCCGTGTTCTCGACGGGCATCGCGCTCCCCGGTGCGACGAAGAACGCTCCCGGCGCGATCGGCACGCCTCGGGTCATTGGCGGGGTCGATGTGCATCCTGGCGATTGGGTCGTCGGTGACACCGATGGCGTCACGGTGATCCCCGCCGACGCACTCGAAGCCGTGATCGCCGCAGGCCGGGAACGCGCAACCAAGGAGCAGGGCTTCTTTGCTGCGCTCAAGGACGGGAAGACCACGATCGAGCTGTTGGACCTCGACCCGAGCCTGATCGACGACCAGTCCAGCTAGCCCGCACCTTTCAGTAGTGGATCGCTGATCGTCGGCGCGCGTCCGCGAAAATGCCCTCTGGGTGCGGGAGACTGTGGTTGCGAAACACACAGGACCGCGACCAGGAGGGCACTTCCGAGGTGAAGGCTAACGCGCGTCGACCC
>CAMDCC010000139.1 GCA_945889545.1 Bifidobacterium breve
TGCATCGGGATCGCCATCAACTGCTCGCGTCGTTCGAGCACCGAATGGAGCACTGCTTCGTACTGCGAGCGATTCCGGCCGAGGATCGAGCTCAGCATTGGATGAGCCGACGTCGCGCTCCCCCATCGAGGTTGGGGATCGATGGGATAGTCCAGCTGGATTCGCCCCACGAGTCGGTGCGCTCCAGGATCTGTCCGCTTTCGGTTGGCCCGCCACACACGCGACCTCGAGACGAGGCTGCGCTTTGCGTGCTTGGCGAACTGCGTCGGACCAGTCATGCCCGCGCCGTGAGTTCGTCAACTGAGTGGACCTTGCCGTCCTGTTCGAAGAGCACGTCGTTGTACCCGTTCCCTGGTCCGACGAACTCGAGCGTCTCCGGCCGCGAGAAGGTCACGTAGACCGCTCGCCGCCCCGGGCCGTCGCCCGACGGTGCCGGTGCCGCGTGCAGCACATGACCGAAGTGCACGGTCACATCGCCGGGCTCGGTGTCGATGGCCACCACCGGCTGGTTCGCCTCGTCGCCGGGCTTGAGCGGATGTGACGATCCGCGGTGCGATCCGGCAAGAAAGTGGAGCTGTCCAGTGGCCGCCGACGCGGGATCCAGCTGGATACCGATCGCCACGGTCGGACAGAGCACCGGATGGCCACCGAGCCCGCAGTCGCGGTGCCACGGGAGGTCGGAGAGCCCGGCGGTGATCTCCGGGTGCTTGATGACGACGCTGTGACCGTCGAGACAATCGATCTCCGGCGCGAGGCCGGGGCCACCCAGATCGGCGATCCGACGCAGCCTCGGGTCGTCGCCAAGACCACCAATGAGCTCGGAGCTGCGCGCGAGGTAGATGACGCGGCAGCACACCTCGGTGCCGTCGCTGCGAGTGGCCCACCACGAAGCACCGTCATCCGGTCGAGCGGCGGCTCGCGCTCGCTCCACGTCGGCCTGGAGGGCGGCGATCTCGTCGGCGGCGAACACGCCGCGCACGTGCAGGAAGCCCTTGTCGTCGAGGAACGCCCGCAGTTCGTCGTCGGAGTCGTCGAGCGTGAACCCACGATCCAGGTCGTCACCGAATCCCATTGTCGCGGGATCGATGATCGGACGCTCGTGGTAGAGCGCCCGGAGCGCCGGCTCCCAGCGTTCGAGCCATCCGAAGTCGCCGCGGCTCACCTGCAGCATTCCCGAGTACAACAAGCCGAAGCAGGTGCGCAGCTCGTTGGCGAAGTCGGAGAAAGCCTCACGCGACAGGTGCACGAGCGTGTCGGCCGCCGCGTCACCAGGCCAGATCTCCACCGTGTCGGGCGACGCCACATACGTGTACGCCGCGCCGTCGGGCGTCTTGAAGCCGATGGTGCCCACACCGGCGAGATCAGGTGCGGCGAGCAGGCCGCTCCCTGCCTCGATGAGCTTCGGAAGATCGATGAGGTGGAACTGATCGAAGTCGATCGCCTCAAACGTGATTGCCATCGCTCCCCCTCCCCTCGCGCCGAGTCCCTACTGCTTTCGGGGCAATCGCGCCCCCGTAGATAGGCGCTGGATTGCCCCGAAACGGGTGGGCTGGTGTGAGGGTAGTGCTACCCGTGGGTCTGGGCGTAGGCGACCATGCTGGCGTAGACGTTGAGCACGCTCGAGGAGTACCGGGTGCTCGTCGCCCAGTTGCCGTGGCCCATGTCGCTCCACGTCGGGGCCCAGCCCTTGGCGAAGAACGTGTTGAAGTTCCGCACCGCGGTGGCCGGGTTGGCCCCGTACCAGTACGGCGACGGCGGGTGCGCGAGTCCCGACGAAAGTGAGAAGCGGTCGGCGTAGTTCTTCAGGTGCTGGATCTGTGCACGAATGCCGTCACGCGCGGTCGGGAAGCGTCGACCGGTCGAACAGCTGTCGCACCATCCCATGCCTGCGAAGTTGTTGTTGGGTGAGGCACGGAAACCACCCGTCTCGACGATCGCCTGTGCGAAGGCAAGATCGCCGCGCACCTGCTCGGCCTGGCCTTCCTCTACGAAGAGCTGCGCGAGCTGGTCGATCGTGGAGCCGGGAACGCGGAAGTCGTAGTTGCGGGTATGCCACCACCCCACCATCTGCGCTGCCGTGAGAATCGTGGGCCCCATCACTGGCTCTCCGCGTGCGCGCAATGCACCGAGCGCGCGAGCACGTTCCAGCGCAGCGTTCGCAACGGCAACCCGCCGATCGAACTCGGCTTGCTGTGCGAGCAGCTCGGACTCAACCTGCGCGAGCGCCGCTTGTTCCACCGCGAGCTGCTCCTGCTGCCCAGCGAGCTCCTTCTTCGTGGCCTCGAGCTGCGCAGCGGTCTCTTCGAGCTGATCCATCGTGGTGTCGTCTTGCTTGGCCGCGGCTTCCGTGAGGCGTTGACGGCGGAGCGCCTCCAACGTGGGATTCAGAGGCAGCGCGTTGAACTTGCTGTTCGGTCCGGTGCCCTTGTACAAGGATGCGGCGCGTTCGCGAACCATGACGCGCAACCGCTTGACCTCGGCCCGCAATGCCGGGATCTGCGCCTCGAGCTCGGCGATGTGCGTCTGCACCGCAGCGATCTGAATCTCGACGGCAGTCAGCCGCTCTTGGGCGAGGGCGAGGCGTGCGGCCGCTTCGTGGGCTGCCGCCTGCGCGGCCTGCACCTCGACTTCGGCTTCGCTGATCTGCTGATCGAAGGGATCCACCTGAGCCGTTGCCGGCGGCGCCGTCGCCACGAAGGCGAGGATCCCCAGAGCGAGCGCGACGAAGCGGCGGGTCGAACGAGGCATTGCCCCAAGGTTACGCAACACGAGCCACAGTGACAACAGGCCCACACATGGTGGCGGAGAGCGCTCTTCTACGATGCGGCAGATGGCACACCTGGGTCGGGTCGGAGTCTGGACGTTCGCCCTCGACCAACAGCCGGCCGCGAGGGCAAAGGAGCTCGTCGCCGAGTTCGAGGCGTTGGGCTACGGCACCGTCTGGATCCCGGAGGCGGTCGGCCGCGATGCCCTCGTCAACTCCTACCTCCTCCTCTCAGGCGCTGAACGCATCGCGGTCGCCACCGGCATCGCGACGATCTACGCCCGCGACGCGCTCGCTATGAGCGCGGGATGGAAGACCGTGAGCGAAGCATTTCCAGGACGTTTCGTGCTCGGGCTCGGCGTGAGTCATCAACCGATGGTGGAAGGGATGCGGGGCCAAGAGTACGGGCCGCCGCTCACTGCGATGCGCGAGTACCTCGACCAGATGGACAGCGCGCCGTACTTCGCGTCGCCACCGACCGTCGAACCCGAGCGTGTGCTCGCAGCGCTCGGGCCGAGAATGCTCGAGCTCGCACGCGATCGCACGGCGGGTGCACATCCCTACAACGTGCCACCCGAGCACACCTCCCAAGCGCGAGAGATCCTCGGTCCCGGTCCCCTGCTCGCGCCCGAGCAGATGGTGATCCTCGAGACCGATCCTGCCGTCGCACGCGAGATCGCGCGCAAGACGCTGGCGATCTATTTCCCCGGCCTTCCGAACTACGCGAACAACCTGCGCCGCCTCGGGTTCACCGAAGAGGACCTCACCGCGCCGCTCAGCGATCGACTCGTCGACGCGATCGTGGCGTGGGGCGATGTCGACGCGATCCGCACGCGAGTGCAAGCGCACCACGACGCGGGTGCCGACCACGTGTGCGTGCAAGTGCTCCCCGGCACCAACATCGACGACCTGATGCGCGACTACCGAGTGCTGGCCGAGGCGCTGCTGTAGGACCTACTTGTCGAGGTCGAGGTGGAGCATGCGGATGGCGTTGCCGCGCATGAGCTTGTAGATCGTCTCGTCGTCGAGGCCCTTGGTGAGCTTCTCCGCGATCTCCTTGGTGTGCGGCCACGTGGAGTCGGAGTGCGGGTAGTCGGTCTCGAACGTGATGTTGTCGACCCCCACCGACTCGAGTGACTCGAGCCCGTGCTTGTCGTCGAAGAAGCAGCCGAAGATGTGCTCCTTGTAGTACTGGCTCGGCGGCTTGAGCACCTTGCCCTCGAGGTTGGCCCACGCGCGGTTGTGGTCCCACACGTCGTCGGCCCGCTCCAGGATGTAGGGGATCCAGCCGATCTGGCCCTCGGAGTACGCGATCTTCAACTTCGGGTGCTTCTCGAACGTGCCCGACATCAGGAAGTCGACCATCGACATCGCCGCGTTCATATACGTGAGCGTGGAACCGACCCCAGCGGGTGCATCAGCCGAAGTGCTCGGCATCTTCGACGACGATCCGATGTGCATGCAGACCACGGTGTCGGTCTCGGCGCACATTGCAAAGAACGGGTCCCAGTAGCCATCGGCATCGTGCACCGACGGAAGGCCGAGGAACGGAGGAATCTCGGTGAAGCACACGGCGTGCCCACCACGGTCAGCGTTGCGCTGCACCTCAGCAGCCGCGAGCTTGGCGTCCCACAATGGGATGAGCGGAAGCGGGATCAGCCGACCACCCGAGCCGCCGCACCACTCATCGAACATCCAGTCGTTGTATGCCTTGACGCAGAGGAGCGCGAGCTCCTTGTCGCTGGCTTCGAGAAACGTCTGGCCACAGAAGCGAGGGAACGTCGGAAACGCGAGCGACGCTTCCGTCCAGTTCGCGTCCATATCTTCGAGGCGCGCTTTCTGCTCATAGCAACCTGGGCGCATCTCGTCGAAGGTGATGGCCGTGACCTTCACCTCGTCGCGGTCGAAGCCAGCGGCCGCCGACAAGCGAGTGAGTGGGTACACGAGATCTTCGTAGAGCCACCAGTCGCACATCGGGCCGTCGTCGCCCGGCGCGTACGAGAACTTGCCGCCGACGAACGTCATCTCCCCCAACGGCTGGCGCATCGTGCGGGGACCGATGTCCTTGTACTTGGCCGGCAGACGGTCCTGCCACACGTTCGGCGGCTCCACCACGTGGTCGTCGACGGAGATGATCTTCGGAAACTCAGGCATGTCGGCGAGCATACGACGTACCTGACGACCCGTCAGGTACGAAGCCGACGCAGTCCTGACTGGCGTGGCTCAGGCCACGTCGCTGTCGGCACCGACGGACACCAACGGTGTCGGCGCGGTTGCGACCACCCGGGGGCGCGCAGCCACGACGCGTTCGGACCGGACCCGCTTCGCGCCCAGCATGCGCGCGATCGTCAGGAAGACGACAACCGCGGTAACACCGAGGCCAGCCCATTGGAGCAGGGGGTTGGAAGCGTCGGTACCGGCTGTGAACATGTGCAACGTCGACAGCGCGAACACGCCGTAGCTCGTGAAGTGCACGACCCGCCAGAACTTGCGAGGCAGGTGCTTCATCCCGAGGGACGTCGCTTCGACGGCGAGGAGCAGGTAGAGGGCGACGACGCCCCAGGCGACCGGCACCGGCTTCCACGCCGACGCCAACGGCACGAACAGCTCGCTGAGTCCGAACTTCGCGTAGGAGTCGAGCACCAGGCCAACCAGGTGCACGCCGACGAACAGCACGGACAACCCACCCAAGAACCGGTGCAGGTCGAGGACCCATGCGGGCTTGGGCTTGCGTGTGAGCCGCAACGAGAGCGACAGCCCGAACACGACCGAGGCGCTGACCAACACCCACGAGACGACGCCGCTCGCTCGCGCGACGTACCACCACAGGTGTTGGTTCATGTCAGCTGCCTCCCGTCGTGGTGATCGGCGGTGCGGGTGCGGGCGCGGGGGCCGGCGCGGGGGCCGGCGCGGGCGCTGCGGCAGGTGCTGCGACGGGGGCGGACGCAGCTACGGGCGCGGACCGAGTCGCGCCGCTCGAGGTCGAGCCCGAGGATGGCGCCGCGCCGGCAACCGGACTCGCCGCAGTCGGCGCGGGTAAGCCGGGGAAAGGCTGCGCGAGGGTTGGCCGGGCCGTGGTGGTCGACGTCGTCTCTACCGGAACCTCCGACGCTTGGGCGCGCTGCTCCACATATGCCAGCGCGCCCACGAGCCCGAGTGTGGATGACGCAGCGAACCCGACGACGAGGATCCGAGTCGCGGCGGCTGCGTGTGTTCGCCGACGAGCCATGTCAGTCGTCCTCTTCGGGCTCGGCTGGCTCAGCGGGTTCGGCTGGCTCAGCGGGCTCGGCAGGCTCGAACTCGTCGTCATCGGACTCGCACTGGCCCGTCGTCGACGTCGGTGCATACGCACCCGAAGTACTTGCGGCCCGAGACGGACTCGCCTGCGAAGTCGTCGGGGGAAGGGTCGACCGACCGGGCTCCGACGCCCCACCAGAAACATCAGCATCGGGAGGAGAGTCGGTCTCGACCTCCGAGGCGTTGACGATCTGAAACTCGCCGGGACCTTCGGCATTGCTCGTAAGGCCGAACAGGCCGATGTTGGCCCCAACGGCCATGACGCCCATGAGGACCGTCGCGCTCACAGCGCCGGCGGTTGCAAAAGCCTTGCGTCGTGCCATGATGTGCTCCTTACGTTCGGTGTTTGGACAGTACGAGAAGCTCTTCCAAGTGGCGGTGAGGTGCGTTCCAAGACCCCGCCAATGTCTGCCGATGCGCCGCCGCTCACGAGGAACCGGTCGACGTCGGCGAGGTGGTGGACGCCCCCGTGTTCATCGACGACGAAGCCCGCTGCGCCGTGATCGCGCAACCGTGCGTCAGCTAGCCCCAACTCCGATACAAGGAGCATCGCCTTCGCCAACGGCTCGGCCGTGACCGCATCGCCCGATACCACGGTCGCCGACACCCACGGCGTCACTGCGGGAGCTCCGGTTCGAGGGTCAATCACGTGGTGCGCGAGCTCGTCACCGCGGCGCCAGACTCGCCGCCGGCGACTCGTGGTGGCCACCGCGCCGGCGCTCAGCCTGATGAGGTGATTCGGCGCGTCCTCGACGTCGACAACCCACGCATCGCCCTTCGGGGGCCGACCCTCGACCCGAAGGTCGCCGCCCAGGTTCACGCAGACTCCTTCGGCACCGTCATGCAAGAGCTCACCCGCCACGAGGTCGGCCGCATACCCCTTGCCGATACCGCCAAGGTCGATGCGAACGCCCGGCGGCAAGGACACCGAACGAACCAGGCGGTCGAGGACGATCCCGCCACACCCAGGCACCGGAACGGTTGCGGCTGAGCTCGGAGGACCTACGGGTTCGATCAAGGCGAAGTCCCGGTCGTAACCGACGGCCTCCAACGCGGCCAGCACGGTCGGGTCGAATGCGCCACCCGTGCGCGACCAGGCGGCAACCGCATGCTCGAGCAGCGCGAATGTCTCGACCGACACGACGGTCGGCGCTCCCGCCAACTCGTTGAGACGGCAGAGCTCGCTGTCGGGTCGGAACCGCGACCAGCGGCGTTCGAGCTCGTCGAGACGACGCCTGGCGCGCGGGAGCGAGTCCCCGTCTCCTCCCACCACGAGCACATGGGCGTCGGTGCCCATGACGCGAAAACGGGACTCCTGGACGTCAGCTCCCCGGTCGGGCCCACGTTCGGGTCCACTCTCGGCATTGGTCAGCACATGGGTGGGCACCTTCGAACCGTAGGCATGCCGGTCCCTCATCCCTTCCAAGCCAAGGCAAAGTCTCGGCAAAGCCGCCCGGATGCGACCACCGCGAGCCGACTCGCGCCGCAACGATGTGGCACCGTGGCATCGTGCTCGTACTGATCGTCGAGGACGACCCCCGTATCGCCGAGCCGCTCGTCAAGGGCCTCGAGCGGGAAGGGCTCGAAGCCGAGTGGGTTGCGACGGGTGGTGAAGCGCTC
>CAMDCC010000140.1 GCA_945889545.1 Bifidobacterium breve
ACTTCGCGCTCGACGGCACCGACCACCCCAGCCACCAAGCCCAAGGCCGCATGATCCGCCGCTACATCGCCTGGCGGAACCGCAACGCCCACGACCGAGCACTCACCGAACTCGTAAAGCGCGCAAACGTTGCCTGACAAGGCACTAGTCACGAGCCACGAGGCGCGATCCTCGCCACAGTCGAGGTCGATGGGCTCCGCTGCTCGGTTGCCGTGACACACCTGCAGAATCGGCGCAAGGTCTGGGACGACCGGCTCCTGGAGTCACCGGAGCCGCTGCGGGCCGTGCTCGCGGCGTTGCGGACGCGTGAAGGTCCGCGCATCCTCATGGGCGACTTCAACCTGTACGCCAACATCGCGAGTCCGATTATCAAGGCGGCGGGATTCGTAGAGGTGAAGCACGGTCCGACGTTCCCGGTCGACACACCCGATCGCTCGATCGACTACATCGCGCTCGACGGGTTGCACGCGGTCAACGTGGAGGTTGTCAAGCTCCCCGTCGGAGACCACCGCGCGGTCGTCGTCGAGGTCGAGGCCGGGGCCAAGCGGCTCTCCAGCGCGAAGCGCCGACCCGGTGCCGAGCGCCCGGTTCCACCCAAGCGCAAGGCCCCAGCCAAGAAGCGGGCCCCAGCACGGAAGCGCCCCGTCAAGAAGAAGGCCGTCAAGAAGAAGGCCGTCACGAAGCGTCGCTAACCCCCCGTTCTGGAGAGCGTGAACACCGGATTCGGGGGTGCTGGATCTCCAGAACGCCGGATCTTCAGAAGGGGGTTTCAGCCGTCGACGCGGCCGGCGAGGAGATCGGCGATGCGGTCGGGGGTGAGCGGTTGACGCGTCGTCTTGATGCCGCGCAGGGCGAGCGCGTCAGCCACGGCGTTGAAGACCGCCGGTGGTGAGCCGATCGCACCGCCTTCACCCATCCCCTTGTGCCCGCCGGGTGTGGGGGAACGCGTCTCGATGTGGCCGTACTCGATCTCGGGCACTTCAGCGGCGGTCGGCACCAAGTAATCCATGAACGTGGTGGTCAGTGGGTTGCCGTCGGCGTCGTAAACCATGTGCTCGTAGAGCACGCCACCGATGCCCTGCACGACGCCACCCGCGACCTGACCCTCCACGATCATCGGGTTGATCATCACGCCGCAGTCCTCGCTCACGACGTAGCGCAACACCTCCACGCGTCCGGTGTTCGCGTCGACCTCGACTGTGCACAGGTGACACGCGTTGGACCAGGTGATCGGCGGCGCTTGGTACGACACCGTCGCTTCGAGGCTCGGCTTCATGTCCGGTGGCAGCTCGGCGGGTGAGTTGAGGGCAACTCGAGCAACCTCGGCGAGTGCGACACCCCTCGCAGGAGTTCCGCGCACCGCGATGTTTCCGCCCTCCATGTCGAGATCTTCCGGTGCGGCTTCAAGCAGGTGCGCTGCGATCTGCAAGACCTTGTCGCGCACTTCGAGCGACGCTTCACGCGCCGCGCCACCCGCAATGACGGCCGTGCGGCTCCCGCCCGTGCCAGCGCCGAACGGCGACGTGGCGGTGTCGCCCTGGATGACCACCACATCCGCAATCTCGACTCCGAGATACTCAGCAACAACCTGGGTCATCGTTGTCTCGACACCTTGACCGTGCGATCCCGTCCCGAGCATCACTGTGACCTTGCCGCTCGGCTGCACGCGCACGGTTGCCGTCTCCACACCAAGGTTTCCGCTGCCCATGCTCGTGGGTTCGGCGTACAGGCCGATCCCGATACCGAGGAGACGCCCGTCTTCGTCGAATGCGCGGCGCTGCTCGACCCGGAATGCGTCGTACCCGATGATCTCGACGGCTTGTTCGAGCGTCTCCGACAGCGTGACGTGATCGATCGGCATGCCGGTCGGCATCGTGTACGGCAGATCTGCCTGCTGCAGCACATTGCGGCGGCGGAGCTCGAGGGGATCGATGCCGAGCTCGCGGGCGGCGAGATCCATCATCTCCTCGCGCGCAACCGACTCAAGCATCCACGGGCCTCGGTACGCGCCGCGCCCACACGTGTTCGTCCAGATCTGCCGCGAGCGGAAGCCGAGCTGCGGCACCTTGTACGGACCAGTGAAGAGCATGGCGGCGAAGGCGCCCGTTCCGCCCGTGCCGCCGACAGGCATGGCACCGCAGTCTTCGAGGTGGTCCAGATACGCGCCAAGAATGTGGCCGTCCGCGTCGAGGGCCATCTTCACGGTGATCGCGTCGGCGCGTGCGTGGTTCGACGCGATGAGGTTCTCCCGCCGATCCTCGATCCATTTCACGGATCGGCCGAGCTTGTGGGCTGCGGCGATCACCGCTAGCTCGTCACGCTGCACGAAGTACTTCTGCCCGAAGCCACCGCCCACATCGGCACCGCGCACCCGGATGAGCTGCTCGGCGACGCCGAGGAAGCGCGAGCACACCTGGCGTACCTCATGCGGGTTCTGGGTGGAGATCTCAACGTCGAGCTCACCGGTCGACAGCGTGTAGCGCGCGACGACACCACGCGTCTCCATCGGCACGTTCGTGTGGCGATGCTGGTGGAGCGTCTCGGTGACGACATGCGCCGCAGCGGCAAACGTGGCCTCGAGGTCGGGAGACGCCGGACCACCTACATCGGTCGCCACGTTCGACTCGAGCTCGGAGTGAACGAGAACCGTGGAGTCAGCTGCGGTCTCGTAGTCGACGGCCGCTTCGAGCATCTCGTACTCGACGTCCACGAGCTCGCACGCGTCCTCGGCCACGTAGCGGCTCTCGGCCACCACGATCACGACCGGGTCACCCACGAACCGCACGTCGGCACCGGCCAATGGTGTGAGCGGCGCGCACGGTGACGGGGGTGAGCTCGATGCAGCCCACATGGTGGGTTGCATCGATCCGACGCCGGGGTTCAGGTCGGCCCCCGTCAGAACTGCGTACACGCCGGGCAGCGCGCGCGCCTCGTCGGCATTGATCGAGACGATGCGAGCACGGGCAAGATCGCTGCGAACAAAGGCGGCGTGCAGCATCCCGGGGAGGTTCACGTCGTCGACGTAGCGCCCACGCCCGGTGAGCAGGCGTGGGTCCTCCACCCGCTTCACCTTCTGTCCGACAAAGCGCCCTGCAGTCGTTGCGGACATCACCCCTCCTTGGTCGACTCCGCAGCGCCCTCCCGGCCGTCCGGCCAGGGCGCAGCTTCGTCTCCTCTCCTGCTTCACTGGTCGAATCCGTTCACACTGAGCCGTGTAGCCGGGTGAAACTACCCCGCATGGCGACTCGACTCCCCGTGACCGCAGCCGACGTTCACGCCGCGGCGGAGCGCATCTCCGGCGGGGTCGAGCAGACGCCATGCTCGCTCTCGCGGACGCTCTCCTTGATCACCGGCGTCGAGGTCTACGTGAAGTTCGAGAACCTCCAGTTCACCGCGTCGTACAAGGAGCGCGGTGCGCTGAATCGGCTGCTCCAGCTGAGCGATGACGAGCGAAGCCGTGGCGTCATCGCATCGTCGGCCGGGAACCACGGCCAGGCGATCGCGTACCACGGGGCACGGCTCGGCATCCCGGCCACCGTCGTGATGCCGGAGCACACCGCGTTCGTGAAGGTCGAACGGACGACCACTCTCGGCGGCACCGTGGTGCTACACGGCGCGAACGTCTCGGAGGCGGCCACGCATGCCCGCGAGCTCGCCAAACGCGATGGGCTCGTGTTCGTGCATCCCTTCGACGAGGCCGCCGTCATCGCGGGCCAAGGCACGGTCGCGCTGGAGATGCTTGCCGAGCTTCCGAACCTCGAGGTGATCATCGTCCCGGTCGGTGGTGGCGGGCTGCTCTCTGGCACGGCGCTCGTCACGCGCGAGCTGGCACCCGATGTGGAGCTCGTGGGCGTGCAGTCGGAGGGGTGCCCGTCGATGGTCGATGCGCTCAGTGGATCGAACGAGCCGCGCACATGCGAGACCATCGCCGACGGCATCCAAGTGCCAGAGGCCGGGAAGCTGACCCGGCAGATTGTCGCGGCGCTCGCCGACGACGTCGTCACCGTGAGCGAAGCGCACATTGAGGAGGCAATCAGCCTCTACCTGGAGATCGAGAAGACCGTTGCCGAAGGTGCCGGCGCGGCTTCGCTCGCCGTGCTGCTCGAGCATGGCGATCGCTTTCGCGGCCGCCGAGTTGGCATCGTGCTCACGGGCGGCAACATCGATCCCAGTGTCCTCGCCACGGTGATCACGCGTTCCCTCGCCCGAACGGGCCGGCTCACACATCTCTCTGTCGATCTCAGCGACACACCCGGTGCACTCGCGCGACTGGCGACCGTGATCGGCGAGCACGGCGCGAACATCGTCGCGATCGAGCACCGCCGCGACCTTCCCTCACTCCAGCTCCGCCGCGCTCGCTTGGAAGTCACTCTCCAGACGCGTGACCGCGCGCACGTCGACGAAGTGATCGCCGCGCTGGAAGCAGAAGGATGGCCGGTGCACTTAGAAGCGGTCGCGGGAGTCACGCCGAACTGACTCACCCCTTCTTGTGACGGAATCGGTTGCCCTGGCGACCGAAAGCGTCACGAAGACGTGCGGCGGTCGGTCAGAGCTGGGTGCGGCCTCGCTCGACGATCGCGTCTCGACGTTTGGCCACCTCGGCGGTATCGATGCCACCAGCGAGCCACGCCCGGTTCACTTGCTTCTCGATGTCCCAAGACTCGTCGTAGAGGTTTGCGGCGATCTCGTCATACGTTCGCAACATGCGGCGAACGCCTATCTGGTCGTTGCTGACGACGGCCGTCGCCAGCGCACGCGTGAATGCCAACAGCTCGGCGTGCGGAACCACGTAGTTCACGAGCCCCCAAGTCAACGCCGTCTGCGCGTCGAGGAAGTTGCCCGTCGCGCTGAGCTCGCGCGCTCGGCGCACGCCGATGGTCTCGACCAGCATGACGGTGAGGCCCCAACCCGGCATGATCCCGACGCGGGCGTGCGTGTCGGCAAAGCGCGCGTTCTCCGAAGCCACGAGGAAGTCGCAGTTGAGCGCGAGCTCGAATCCACCCGTGATCGCGGGGCCGTTGATCGCTCCGATGAGCAACTTCGTGTGCGGCGGGAACGGTCCACGAAATGGATACATCCCGAACTCGTCGCGCCGATAGGCGTCGTTCGGGTCCTGTTCCGTCGCACTGAACATCGATGCCGACGGTGACCCGATCTCCTTGAGGTCGGCACCGGCACAGAACGCGGGGTCGGTGCCGGTGAGGATCATCACATCGACGTCGTCGCGGGCCTCGAGATCGCCAACGGCGCGGGCAAGTCCCACACCCATCGCGCCATTGATCGCGTTGCGTCGATCGGGTCGGTTCATCGTGATGACGCCGACACGGTCCTGCACATCGACCAGGACGACGTCGCTCACGACGCCCACCCGTAGATGCGGGCCGCGTTGGTGCCGAGGACGGCCGACTTCTCGTCGTCGCTCAGATCACTGCGGTCAGCGATGTGACGAACGGTATCGGGGAACTCGGCGTCCCAATGCGGATAGTCGGACGCATAGACCACCGAGTGCACGCCGAGTCCGGACAGCGCGTGAGGCAGGTGCTTCTCGCCCTCGCACGAGACCGCTATGCGGCCGTCCCTGAGGAACTCACTGGGCGCCTTCGAGATGTTGGGCATCTCCTGCGGTCGCTTCTCCCAGTGCTCGTCAAGACGCTCGAACATGTACGGACCCCATGCCGCGCCAGCCTCGAGGAAGAGGGCGCGCAACTTTGGGAACCGTTCGAGCACGCCACCGCACACCACGGTCGATGCCGCGAACATCACATCGAACGCGAACTCGAGCGCGTGGAGCGTGGCGTACGTGTCGACGAACTTCGAGTAGCAGAAGCGCGGTCCGCCGGCATGAAAGCCAACCGGTACATCGAGCTCCTCGGCCAGCGCATACAGCGGGTCGTTCTCCGGATCGTCGGGATTCCGCTCGAACACTGCGCACGGCACGGTGATCGAGACGAATCCGAGCTCGGAGATCGCGCGTCGCGCCTCATCGACCGAATCGGGGATCGAGCGCAGCGGCAGCACCGGTGTGCCCTTGAGTCGCCGTGGGTCGACTGAGCAGTACGCAGCCAACCAGTCGTTGAACGCACGACAGCACGCGATCGACAGATCGACGTCGGTCATCGAATAGAGACCGAGCGCTGCGGTGGCGTAGAGGATCGCGACGTCGATGCCTTCCTCGTCCATGTCGACGAGCCGGGCTTTGGGGTCGACTCCTCCGTCACGCTTGAGCGACGCCTCGACGATTCCTTCGGGGACCCACGCGCCGCGGCCCGTGCCTGGCGGGATCAGCCGGCCTTCGAACTCGTAGCGTGTGGTGCCGCGGTCGTCGAGAGCGATGCGTGGGCGTCGATCCATGAATGCAGGATCGAGGTGCTCCTCCCACAGAGAATCAGGCTCAAACACATGCCCATCTGCGTCGATAACCCGCGCTCTCATTGCTTCAGCATCTCGGGCGCACGCGCCTCCACCATGCGGCGCATGCCGTCGCGCCACGGAACTTCGGCCTTGCCGACCAGCTCGTGCATGCGGGTGAGGTCGCAGGTGACACTGCCGATGGTGTTGTCGGTCTCATCGAACTTCGGCTCGAGTCCGGTGAGCTCACCGAGATACGCACACCACTCTTCGATCGTGGCGGGGTCGCCGCCCCAGTTCACGATCGTCGCCGGCACGCTCGCGGCTTTCAGCAGCGCAGGAACCTGACGGATGAAGTCATCCTCGTGAATCGGGTTGTAGCGGTTCGGCTTCTCGCAGTTGATCGGGATGGGCGCGCCCGCCTTCATGTACAGCAGGTGGTACCAGGGCCACCCGCCGTTGTCGCCATACGGCACGTTGAGCCGGGCGATCGTCGTCGGGATGCCGTGCTCACGCGCGGCCGTACGCGCCACGGCTTCGGCGGCGATCTTCGCCAGGCTGTACGTCGGCATCATCACGCGGTGGTTGTCGCCGAGCGGGTCGGTCTCTTTCAGCGGATGCTCCGGCCCTTGGTGCTGGTACACCGCGGTCGACGAGCAGTGCAGCATGGCTTTCGCCGCACGGCAGTGCGCCATGAGCAACCCGACCGACTCCGCGTTCGCAGCGATGTCGCGGTCCCAATCGTCGTCGCCGCCCTTGGCGACCGCGAGATTGAGCACGTAGTCGAAGTCGTCCGGCAGGTCCCGGAAGTCGGTCGTCGACAGGTCGGTCGTGATGCACGTGACCCCGGCCACGTCGAGACGCTCGCGCAGCGCGGCATCGGAGAACCGCGCCACACCCCACACGTCGTTGGTCTGCGCGAGGGCAAGCGTAATGGGGAGCGCGACCTGGCCCGTCGGTCCGGTCACCAGGATCTTCTTGCCCTTCAAGTCGTTCGCCATGCCGGGGATTCTCACGCATGCGGCCGGAACCGGGGAATGGGCGGTAGTACCAAGGTGCTACCGTCGCAGCATGGCGGTGGAGAAGATCTCGATCTCGCTCGATGAAGACCTCCTCGAGTTGGCTCGCGAGGCCGCCGACGCTGAAGACCTCTCGCTCTCGGCCTGGCTCGCCGCAGCCGCCCGGGATCGGGCTCGACAACTGGGCTTGAAGCGCCTCGTCGAGGAGTACGAAGCCGAGTTCGGTGCCTTCACCCCCGAAGAGAGAGCCGAAGCTCAGGCTTGGCTCGACGAA
>CAMDCC010000141.1 GCA_945889545.1 Bifidobacterium breve
ACCGCGAACGCGGTGACGTCTTGGACTAGTTTCAACATTGGCGTAACCCTCCCCGCCGGTCTCACCCGGCGGACTCGTTGATTGGTCAAACGGGAGGGTACGTCGCGCCCTTCAAACGACCGTGCATCCACAACTTCCGGTTATAACTCCTGGTGGATTCGCATGGCGGTGACCACCATTCGTGGTCGGCTGCCAGCAGGGCCGTAGCCGTCGTAGTAGTAGGTGATCGCCGAGGACGACCTCCCAGACTCCACGATCTGGTCGACTACGGCTTCGAGCCGAGGATCGACAAGTGACCTCAGCTGCTCGCGCCCTCCGCCGAGGTCGGAGATGACCCATTCTCCGACGTGCTGGAGTCGTGCACGAAAGAAGTCCAAGGCGATGGAGCCGATGGGCAGCGATGCGAACGATTCCATCTGTTCGGGCCCGAACATGAACGCACTCGAAGATGACGGCGCCGTCTCGACCAAGAAGCCGCCCGCGGCGCGCGACGCGTCGGTCTGGTACACCGCCCGCCATTCCCGATCCACGATTTCTGCGAAGTGACCAGCCTCGTTGAGTGCCACCGCGACGCTGGCGAGCCAGCGATCCTCCGGCAGGTTTCCATTGCCATTCTCGTTCGCAGTCACGGTCGGAGACTACGGCCGGAGTTGAGGCTCATCGTACCCTGGCAGCGGGCACAGCCGCACGAGCAGCGGACGAGGCCGTTGATCCCGCGAAGTCTGCCGGAGATGTGGCGCTGGACACCCGGAACCAGTGAGACCCCGCCGAAGCGGGGCCTCTGATCTGGATTTGATGGTGGCGGGGGTGGGATTTGGACCCACGACCTTCGGGTTATGAGCGCCTTGACAACTCACCGTCGAGACCCGTCGAGACACGCGGAGTAGCCCTGAGTTGGGCGCTCATTCCGTGCAGACCCGTCAGGTCCGTGGAGGCGCCCTGAGTCGGCCTCCACTGGTGACAAGTTCGGTGACAAGACGCACGGGAGTGCCGCCTGGTTAGCTCGGCCCGATGAGCTGGCGCACGCCACTCCGTGTGAGCGAGTACATCCAGGGCCCGTCCCCTTCATGGGCGACGACGTGCTCGATCGCCTGCCAGTGAGACTCGATCAACGCAATCTGATCGTCCACCCGCATGTTCCCGGCACCAGTCAGCACGAAGCCGCGAACTCGGTGCTCGATCCACCGTGTCCGTTCGACCGGGCGATATCGAATCCGCTTATCGCGCGTGATCACGACGAGACCCAGGACGCCGACAACCTCCAGCCAAACCTCATCTGTCGATGCGCGTGGTACCTCTGGCAGCGCCTCGTGTCCCGGATGGACAACATCCGCGTGGAGTTCAGCCAGTCGCTTGGCCAGCAGGAGGTTGTTCTCGTCGACGAACCAACGCCGGCCATTCACGCGGCGTACGAGTGCGCGGTCTCCTCGAATGCGCAGGCCGCACGCACGTCGTCGATGGGAATCGCGTAGCCCTCAGCCACCTTCTCGATTGGCTCACCGGCGACGACGAGCTCGAAGATCCGCTCCGTCGCGATGCCATCGACCGTCGGCATCCCAAAGGCGCGCTCGGGATCGAGCACCACAGGCGAGAACTTTCCCGCGGGGCGCCAACGCGCCGCAGTGTCACCGTCGAACTCCACCCTTCGCACGAAGCGCTCAGCGACGTCCGACAGGATGATCTCTTGACCGGTTCGGATGACGATGGCCAAGCGAGGGTCGAGCTTGGCGTATTCCTGGATCTCGAGTACGAGCTCGTGGTCGTAGACCCAGGGGCGAGCGTGCGCCAATGGATACGGAGTCCCATAGCGCTTGCGCAACGCGACGATGACCGGACGGATCCGCTGCAGTGCAACCTCTTCTCTGTACTCGCGCAGGTAGCCGAGCTCGACGAACTCTCCCCAAGTCACGACATCATCCCTCGTCGGTTCCTCTCGGATCACCGGCGGATACCAGATGCCGCGGCGTTCATAGCCGTCGAGCCACGCACGAACGCGAGGCGGCCGCAGCCCCAACAGCGAGGCTGCCTGCGCAGTGCCGTAGACCGGCCGTTCGAGGATCGAAACAGTGCTCACGACGTCATTGTGACACCACCCTCCACCAGCCCCCGCCATCGAATCGCGTCCACCGTTGCGGCGCCGGGACTGTCACCACCGGCAGCTCGGGTGGCCGCCGCCGACGAAGAGATGGCCCTGGCCAGAATCGGTGTCTGACCAGGGCCGAGATGGTGGCGGGGGTGGGATTTGAACCCACGACCTTCGGGTTATGAGCCCGACGAGCTACCAGACTGCTCCACCCCGCGGCGTGACCACAGGGTACCAGCGCCGTCGGCGCCGACGCGCAGCGGAGCTGGTACGAGCGCGGTGATTGCGCTGGCTCAGCTCCAGACGAGCGGAAGGTGCGCCGTCTGACGGATACCAAGCGAATACGTGAGCTCGGTGCCGTCGGGGATTCGATAGTCGGGGATGCGGCGGTGCCACTCCTCGAGAGCGACGCGCAATTCGGTGCGGGCGAGGTTCGATCCGAGGCAGCGATGCGGACCGGCACCGAACGCGAGATGGCGGTTCGCCTCGCGTGCAAAGTCGACCCCGTTGGCGTCGGAGAACTCGGCACCGTCGGTGTTGGCCGCGCCGATGAGGATCGTGGCGTGGTCGCCCGCCTTCACCTGCACGCCCGCGAGGTGACAGTCCTCCTTGAGCACGCGCACCACCATCATCACGGGCGTCTGCTGCCGGAGCAGCTCTTCGACCGCGGCCGACATGAGCGAAGGATCGTCGACGATCGCCTGCCGACGGTCGGGATGGTTGGCGAGGTATGCAAACGCGCAGTCCAATGTGGCGCTCACAGTGTCGAGACCACCGAGCAAGAGAAGGTGGAGGATGCCGAGCGTCTCTTCCCGCGTGAGCGGTCGACCTTCGACCTCGGCGTGCGCCACCCTCGTGAGTAAGTCGTCCTTTGGGGCCCGGCGCACCTCGGCCACCTTCTGATCGAAGTACTCGCTCAGCTCGTGGCCGACGCGCTCGCGAACGGCTGCTGCAGCGGCAAAGTCGCCCGCGGGCACATCGGGGCGCACGGTGTCGTCGCGCCAGCTCAGAAACATCGGCAGGTCTGAAGTCGGCCAACCCATGAGCGCAAGAAACACAGCCGAAGGGAGCGGCGTGGCGAACTCCTCGTGCACGTCGCACTCGCCTCGTTCGATGAACCCGTCGATGAGTTCCTTGACGAGCACGCGGATGCTGGGCTCGAGCGCGGCCATGCGCTTGGGCGCGAACTCGGGATCCAGCAACCGCCGGTACTTCGCGTGGTCGGGTGGGTCGACCTGGAGCGGGATGAGCTTCTGCTCCTGGCCGATGTCGATCGCGTCCGGAGCCGAGGAGAACACTTCTGGATGCTTCAACGCCCAGATGACGTCCTCATAGCGCGACACGATGACGTGCGGGTGCCCGCTGTAGCCATCGCCGCGACTGATGGGGCACTTGGAGCGGAGCCGCTCATACGCGGCGAGCGGGTCGTTCGCGACCGACGGGTCGAACAGCACACTGTCGCCGTTGAGAAAGTCGCCAGTATTGGCGTTGGTTCCGGTGTCGTACGTCGTCACTGGTCGTGACCTCCCTGCTGTACGCCCAATCCTTTCACGAAAGGGGACATCGGCCGACCAGTGCCCCATGCTCCTTGCTCAGGACGGGCGCGGCCTGCGACGCTGGTCCTACCTACTGGGAGGTCCTCTGTGCTTCGTCGTGCTCTCGCTGCATCTCTGTTCGCGCTCATCACTGTCGCGGTGGTGAGCGCTCCTGCGTTCGCGGGAGATGCCGCACCAAGCGAAGGCAGCGGCGGGCGCATCAGTGTCGACGGTGGTCTGCTCATCGGCAGAGATGAGCGCATCGACGGTGTCGTGATCTCGGTAGACGGCGACGTGCGGATCGACGGCATCGTCGACAACGACGTCTACGTCGTGGGTGGCGACGTCCGCATCTTCGGACGCGTGCGCGACGACGTCCTGGTGATTGGTGGCGACGTGATCGTCATCGGCGGCATGGACGGCGACCTGGTCGTGATCGGCGGGCGCGCGATCGTCAAGTCCGCCGATGCATACGTGGGTGGCGACATCCGATCTACCGACCAACCTCGTATCGCAAGCGGCGCGCAGGTGAACGGGAGCATCGACAAGCTCGGCTTCGACGGGATGTTCGGCAGCCTCATGTTCACGCTGCTCGCCTTCCTGTGGCTTGCGGTCACCATCTCAGGCGCCATCCTCGGCCTGGTCTTCGTGCTGGTCTTCCCGCGCGCAGCCGAGGCATCGGCACGAGCCGGTGGAGAGGTCGGGCGCTCGATCGCATGGGGCGTCGGCGTGGGGATCGTGGGTCCGATCGTCGCGGTTGTGGCGATCGCGACCTTGGTCGGTGTGCCGCTCGGGCTCGGACTTGGCGCCGGGCTCGTCGCCCTCGCCGGCCTCGGCTACGTGGTGAGCGCGTGGTGCCTCGGACGGAGCATGGTCAAGGCCACGCACACCGGCGGGCGCATCGGCACCTTCTTCGCCGGGTTCGGCATCTTGCGCGCGATCGCGATCATCCCTGGGATCGGCGCGATTGTCGGCTTCCTCGCCACGATCTACGGCATCGGTGTGCTCGCCAACGCCGCGTGGCGCGCTGGACACCCGGCGCCGGGAAGCGGCGCCGCGCCGGCGGACTCCGAGGCAGTCGAGTCTCCGACGCAGCCCGACGTGCCGGCCACAGTGGCGTCCGGCACCACAACTTCCGGCACCACAACTTCCGGCACAGACGCGTCAGGAAAGAAGGCGAGCGCCAAGCCGAAGGATTAGGCGCGGCGCGGCTTTGCCGACCCTGTCGCCGGCAGGAGACGCAGCTTGCGGAGTCGACCCGGGAAGTAGGTCGAACTTCAACCGATCTCGACAAGGAAGCGCAGACCGAGCGACTCCATCCCGCGATTGAGCTGTGCCGTCACCCACGCCAGGTTGTCGGTGAGCAGCACAACACCGAAGAACGCGAGCACACCCGCTGACACGAACGTGAGCGTGCGCGAGTGTCGCTTGACCCACGCGAGCGGCGCGGCCAGTCGACCGAAGAGCAACCCGACCGCGAGGAACGACACCCCGAGTCCGAGCGAGTAGGCGGTGAGCAGCACGGCCGCGCGCCCGAGGTCGCGGCCATTACTCGCGAAGGTGAGGATCGTGCCGAGGATGGGCCCGATGCACGGCGTCCATCCGAGCCCGAACGCTGCCCCGGCGATCGGTGCAGCAACCGGCCCGAAGCGTTCGAAGTGCGGATGGAAGCGGTACTCGCCGTAGAGCCGCGGCGTGTTCAGCAGCTGCGAGCCGGCGAGGTACGCCGCCATGAGCAGAACGAATCCACCCGAGATGCGCGTCAGCGTGTCCTGGTTCTCGAAGATCGAATCGCTGATCGCGGTGGTGCTCAACCCCAGGATCACGAAGACCACGGTGAAGCCGAGGACGAACATCCCGGTGTCGAGCGCGATGCGCCGCAGCACCTTCGGGCGGGCATCCTCGATCTCGCCGACGGTGAGGCCGGTGATGAAGCTCAGGTAGGCCGGCACGATCGGGAGCACGCACGGCGAGAGGAACGAGATGACGCCGCCACCGAAGGCGGTGAGTACGTAGAGGTTGCGCGTGGCGTCGTCGACGACGCCCAGCAGGGTCGGCATATGGCGTTTGAGGCTAGGTCGATATAGCGTGCGAGTCGCATGCAGGCGGGAGACCGCCACCACGAACCAACCAGGAGGGGTGCACGATGGAAGACCACGTTCGGATCGCGATCTACAAGCTCACGAGCGGCACGGTAGAAGAAGCAGCAGATCTCGCGAAGTCGGGGATGTTGCCGATCTTCAAGGGCCAGCCCGGTTTCATCCGCTACGGAGTCGCCCAGCTCGAGGACGGCAACGTCGCGTCGGTGAGCGCGTGGGAGACGCACCAAGAAGCAGAGGACGCGGTCGCCGCCGCGGCAGAGTTCGTCAAGGCCAACATGGCCGACCGGATCTCGCTCATCAGCAACCACATCGGTGACTTCTTCTTCGACGAAGGCGCCTGAGCCACCCCACCAAAGAGGAGTTCCAATGTCTGTCTACGAGATCCCCATCGCCGCGCTCGACGGCTCCCCCGACCTGCTCAAGAGCCAGCAGGGCCACGCCACCCTCATGGTCAACGTGGCGTCGAAGTGTGGGCTCACCCCGCAGTACGACGGGCTCGAGCGCATCCACGAGAAGTACGCGCCGAAGGGCTTCTCCGTCGTCGGCTTCCCGTGCAACCAGTTCCTCGGTCAGGAACCGGGCACGGCCGACGAGATCAAGGAGTTCTGCAGCACCACGTACGGCGTCACGTTCCCACTGTCCGAGAAGATCGAGGTCAACGGCGACGACAAGCACCCGTTGTACGCGCACCTTGAAGACGTGGCCGATGCTGAAGGTCACACGGGCGACATCCGCTGGAACTTCGAGAAGTTCCTCGTGTCGGCCGATGGCAAGGTGCTCGTACGCTTCGCACCTCAGGTCGAACCCGAGGCTCCCGAGGTCATCACCGCGATTGAGGCAGCACTCCCAGGCTGATCCGCATCACTGAATCGGGTCACGCGCTCGCGGCGTCGCGCTCCTCGTTGATGCGCTTGTTCGCGAGTTCGACATAGTCGGCGTCGGTGTCGTAACCCACGTAGTGGCGGTCGTTGCGTACGGCCGCCACTGCTGTGGTCCCCGATCCTATGAACGGATCGAGCACCACGTCGCCGACGTATGTGTAGAAGCGGATGAGTCGCTCGGGAAGCTCGACGGGGAACGGGGCCGGATGCCCGATCTTGCGTGCGCGCTCTGGGCGGATCTCCCACACATCGATCGTCGATTCGAAGAACTCTTCCTTGGTGATCGTGTTCTCGTGCGGGAGGCCGAGCTTGGCCCGATCCTTGCGCTTGATGGCGCGCCCAAATCGTCCCTTCGATGCCACGATCACGCGCTCAGTCAAGTCACGCATCACGGGGTTCGACGCCGACATGTACGAACCGAACGCGGTAGAACCCGTCGCACCGCGTGCCTTCTGCCAGATGATCTCGCCCCGCGGCAAGAGGGCCAAATCGTCTTGAATAATGCGCATCACATCGGCCGAGAGTGACCGGTATGGCTTGCGCCCGAGGTTGGCCACGTTGATGGCGATGCGTCCGCCCGGCTCGAGCACTCGTTTGCACTCGCTGAACACGTCGCGAAGCATGGCGAGGAACTCGACGTAGTTCGCGGGGATGTGGCCCTGCCCCAATGCCTGCTCGTACTCCTTGCCAGCAAAGTACGGCGGCGAAGTGACGACGAGCGCGATCGAGTTGTCTTCGCACGCGCTCATGTCGCGCGCGTCGCCGTGGATGATCGAATCGGCGATCGAGCATGGATTGACGGTCTCGTCGTCAGAGAGCTTCGGCGCGCGAAAGCGGGCATAGAAGTCGCTGGAGTCGTGGTTCTCGCGGTTCCCCGCGCCAAATGCCCGCGTGCGCGTCGCCATGCAGGCACCGTAGTGCCATCGCCGCTTAGCCCGCACCTTTCAGGAGTGGACCGCTGATTGTCGGCGCGCGTCCGCGAAAACGCCCTCCTGGTAAGGGAGACTGTGGTGGGTACTGCACA
>CAMDCC010000142.1 GCA_945889545.1 Bifidobacterium breve
GCTGTCTGGATACGGCCAAGCCGGTCCGTACCGCGACCTGCCGAGTCACGGGATCGGGTTCGATGCCGTCTCCGGCCTTGCTGTCGTCGAGGACGACGAGCTCGGGCGACCGACCGTTCCCCCACGACACGTGAACCTCGGGACGAACCTGGCGCCGCTGTTCGGAGCCACCGCCGTGCTCGCAGCGCTGTCTTGGAGTCGTCGAACGGGTCGACCCGTGCTTCTCGACGTCGCGCAAGCCGACGCGGCTGCGTTCGCGAACCTCGCCATCGAGGACCAGGCGGCGGAGCAGCGCGCCATAGCCGCGGGTTCGGTGACATTTCCGCCCGCGGCACCGCAGGTCGGGGCCGGAGCACAGGTGCAGCGGCCGACAATGCAGGCCTATCGGACTCGCGACGGCCGGCTGCTGCTGCTCATGGCGCTGGAGCGGAAGTTCTTCGTTCGCCTCGCGGAAGCGGTGGGGAGACCCGACCTGCTCGAGCACGTCCGGGACCAGTACCTCACAACGGCAAGCAAGGAGGTGGACGACGCGATGATCGACATCTTGTCCTCCAAGGACCTCAGCGAGTGGATGGAGATCTTTGCTGCCGCCGATGTGCCGGTCGTACCCGTCAATGAGAGTTCGCAAGTGTTGGAGGATTCGCATCTCAGCACCCGGATCGAATGGTTGGACGCCGATCAAGGCACCGTCACGATGAAGACCCCGGTTCACAGCGAGCCGAGTATCGCGTCACCGCGTCAAGCCCCGGCGATCGGTCAGGACACCGCCGAGATCCTTGCGTCCATCGGCATCGATCGGGCTGAGATCGACCGCCTCGCCGGGGTTGGCGTCATCCAACTCGCGCCAGAGGTTTGAGGAGCTAGGCCATCTCTCCGAAAACCTCGTCGGTGTGCTCGCCGACGAGCGGCGCGCGTCGAAGAATGACAGGGATCTCGCTGCCCGTGAACGGGATCCCGGGATAGGTGATCGACCTTCCGAGCTCAGGGTGCTCGACGGCAATCGGATATTCGCGCGCCCGGAAGTGCTCGTCGTGGAGTGCCTCCTCTGGCGAGAACACGACCCCACATGCGATGCCTCGGCGTTGCGCTTCGACGAAGAACTGGCGCGCGGAGAACTTCGAAGCGATGAGGTACAGGGCTTCTCGACCCGCACCGTAGATCGCAGTCACTTCAGCATCGACGCCGAGCTGTTTCATTGACACGCCGCCCCGGTCGATTCCCATCTGGAGGAAGAACGCTTCTGGGAACTCCTCTTCGAGCGCGAGCTCTCGGAGCCACTCGAGTGCCGCTCGAAAGTTGCCCGCACTCGTGAGCGCCAAAGGAGTCGTGACAAAGCGTCCATCCGCCGCTGGAACCTGGATCTCCATCGTGGGATGCGCGCTTGCATGACGGCCGGTTTGACGCTGCAACGTCGACTGCGCGAACAACCAGTCCACGGTGCTCACCTCTGTACTCACGTTCACCGCGGCGTGCATGCTGACATCGACGTGTTGTCCGATCCCAGTGACATCTCGGTGCACGACAGCCGTAAGCGCCCCGAGCAACGCGAAGGCGCTCGCCGTGTGGTGCGCATGGTTCCCACTCGGCCGGATGGGCGGTTGGCTGTGATCGTCATACCCACAAGCCCACACTGTTCCCGCGGCCGCGAGCTGCGTCAGGTCGGTGGTGGGCTCGTGGAACTCGGCGCATTGCCGTCCGAATGGCGTGACCGACACCCAGATCAGCTCGGGACGGTCGGCCCGGATCTGCGGGTGATCGAGATCGAACGATTCGAGCGTCCCCGGATCCTCTGCCTCAAGCACGATGTCGGCCACGCCAGCGAGCTCGCGAAAAGCGCTGCGCCCGGCATCGGTATTGAGATCGAGGACGACGCTTCGCTTCGACGTGTTGTAGTTCCACCACCACAGGCACCGGTTGGGGCCGGGTTCGTCGTCGACGAAAGGTCCGTACCAACGCGACGCGTGTCCTCCAGGTGGTTCCACGACGATGACGTTCGCCCCGAGATCGCCGAACAGCTTGCCGGCGTAGGCCGCACGGTCACTCGCGATCTCCAAGACGGTGAGGCCTTGGAGGATGGCGCGCGCCGGATCGATGGGTGCACCGGCCGACGGCGGAGGCACGCTAGATCACCCCACGGGAAGCGAGGTCTGCGATCTCGCGTTCCCTGAGGCCCAGGAGTGAGCCGTACACGAAATCGTTGTCGACACCGAGGCACGGAGCGCCCCGCGCGATGATCCAGTCGGTCTCCGACATGTGGATCGGCACTCCTTCAACTCGCACGTCGCCGATCTCCGCGTGGTGCACCCACGGCCATAGGTTCCACTTCGAAGTTCTCGGATCGTTGTCGATCCGGTCTTCGGGCATGGCAACCTGCTCAGCCGGAACACCGGCCGCTTTCAACAGCTCAACCGACCGCGCTCGTTCATGTCGACTCGTCCATGCTTCGAGCAGCTCGGCGAGCTCCTCGCGTTGCGCGAAGCGACCGGCAAGCGTCGCGAGCTTGTCGTCCAATGCCCAAGGTTCGTTCACAACGCTGGCCAAGCGCTTCCAGTCGTCGTCGTCTCGGCACGCGATGGCCACCCAAGAATCATCTCCAGCAGCCGCGTAGATCCCGTGCGGAGCCATCGCTGGGAAGTTGTCGGCATTGGAGTTCGGCTTTCCTGGTCGACGCATCGGGCGGCCGTTGACGGTCGCGTCGAGGAGGTCGGGACCAGCCAGCCCGATGCCAGCCTCCGTACAGGAGAAGTCGACCCATTGGCCTTCCCCGGTGCGCTTCCTGGCGATCAATCCCGCGAGCACTGCCGCCGCCATGAGATAGGCGCCCATGTGGTCCATGTACGCGAAGCCCCAACCGGCTGGCGGTTGCTCCGGCAAACCGGAGACGAACGAGAGGCCGCTGCAGGCCTGGACGACCTGTCCGACCGACTTGAAGTCGGAGTACGGGCCCGTCTTTCCGAACCCGCTGTTCGACACATACACGATCTGATCGTTGATCGCCTTGAGACGTTCGTACCCGAACCCGAGGCGCTCCATGACGTGTGCCGAGAAGTTCTCGGTCACGACGTCGGAGATCTCGACCAGCCGAGTGAGAAGCTGCTTTCCCTCTTCGCTCTTCAGATCCAGGGTGACGCTCAGCTTCTCGACGTTGTGGTTGTTGAAGTTCCCGCCGAAGTTGATGCCCATGCGGCCGTCGGGCATCCGGCCGCCGCGTAGAAAGTCCCAGCGATGCGTCTCGTGGAGCGGCTGCTCGATCCGAATGACCTGCGCACCGAACGCGGCCAAGAAGCGGGTCGCGCCTGCCCCAGCCAACAGGCCCGTCAGATCGCAGATCCTGACGTGAGATAGGGCCGCCGACTTCGCGGGAGCGCTCATGGAGACACACCGGTTGAGCTGTCATCAAGCACCGGAGCGGTGGCGCTGATGCTGGCGAGTTCGGTCAGCACGTCGGCGAGCTCGTTGGGTCGAGAAAGGAACGGTGAGTGGCCACCGGGCAGCTCGATCGGCTCGACACCGAGGCGGGGCGCGACCACAAGCCTCGTGAAGTCGCGCGAGCGATCATCGGTGCAGGTAATGACGGACGACGGGACGTCGGGCCAGGGTGCGACCAATGGCGTCGCTGGAGCGTGGCTCTGTGGCCGAAGCCGAGCAACCGCCCACTCGGCGTCGGCGGGGTCGCAGTCGGCGTAGAAGGCGGCGACGGCGCGCTCAGGCGCGATCGTGGTCACTCGGTCGTCCACCGTCAGCGAGCTCATGTCGAATTCGGAGCGCGTGACGTCAGGGACCTCGACTCCCGGCGTGGGCTCCGGGAGGTTGTCGAACATCGCACAGATGAACACCAGTCGCGCGACCGGTCGGAACCGCGCGACGTGTGGGATCACTAGCCCGCCCATGGAATGACCGACGAGGATCACTGGATCGTCCCCTGCGGAGAGCGCGTCGACGACCGCGGCCACGTAGTCGGACAACGTGGCATCGGGATCATCGCTGGGAAGGTCCATTGCGACCGCGGCGTGTCCGCGCGCGGTCAGCAGCGGCATGAGGCGCTCCCAGCACCACGCGCCATGGAAGCCGCCATGAACAAGACCGAACGTCGCCATCGCGCGTCAGCCCTCGAGCTCGGCCTTCAGGCTGTCAAGCGATGCTTGGTACTCGGCATGCGTGCCCTCGATGAGGAAGTCCTCGGTCTCGATGTCCCAAGTCACCGATGATTCGGACTCTCCCTTCGGCGTGACAGAGATCGTGCCGTCAAGAACGCTCACAATGTGGTCGGGGCCCAGCAGCGACCCGAAGTCCAACGGAGTCGGGAGGACATAGCTGTAGGTGCGCTGCTCGTCGTTGTGATTGACGAGACGTTGCGTGAGGACGAAACCCCATCCTGGCTTCGTCACCAACCGATCGTCGCCGTCCATCTCGCAGGAACCGGCCTTCGGGATCCAGCTGATGTCGCCGAAGTTGCGAATCCGCGCCCAGACTTCGTCGGCAGACTTGTTGATGTCGGTCGCGGCTCGTCGCTTCTCCATGGAGGTGCTCTCCTTACGCGTTGCGCTTCTCGGCGTGGAGCCACTCGAGCTGGAGGCTGCTCAATCGCCACGCGCCATCGATCTTCGCGTACGTATCGTGGTAGTGACCGAACGCGTCCGTCGTTTGTCCATCTGCGGACCGAGCAAAGAGGTGCACGGCCCAGATTCCGGTGGCGGTGGTCGGCGAGGTCAACTCGACCTCGGGCAACAGCGCGTGATGCACGGTCACATCGGGATTCGTGCGCACCCGCTCGACGAACGCCTCGATTCCCGTGGTGGCGCCCCGTCCACCCGAGCCGGTGTCGCACAAGAATTCGTCAGTGACCGTCGTCCGCAACAACTCAATGTTCTTGGTATCGGCGGCACGTCCGTATCGCGCCTTTACCTGCTTGATGGCCTCAATATCGTCCACGTCGCCCCCGAGATTCGTAATTGGTCAGAGCGAGAACGTGTAGCCGCCATTGATGGCATACGTCTGTCCAGTGATCCACGAGGCCAGCGGGCTCGCCAGAAAGGTGACCAGGCCGACGGCGTCTTCTGGCACTCCCCGGCGCCGAATCACGTAGCGGCTCAATGTGCGTCGTTCACGTTCGATCGCTTCTGGCGTCTCGGGTTTGGGCTTGGCCGTGGTGGGAGTGACCATCGTGCCGAGGCTCACGCAGTTCACCGTGATGCCATACCGCCCAACCTCCCGAGCGACCGATCGGCAGAGACCTGCGGCACCCGCTTTCGCCGCGGCGTACGGGGCGACCTTGGCATCCCCGTACCGACTCGCGTCCGAGACGATCGTGATCACACGACCCCAGCCTCTCGGGATCATCGATGGCACGGCCGCTCGCGTGCAGTGCATCGTGCCGAAGAGGTTGACCGCGAAGTACCGGGACCAGTCGGCTGGGTTGGAGTCGGAGAAGTCGCACCTCTCTGCGAAGCCCTCGGCGCCCGCGTTGCCCGCGTTGTTCACGAGAATGTCGACGTCACCGAACCGCCCGATCCCCGCTTCGACCTGGGCAAAGTCCGTCACGTCGAACGGTACGGCGCTGGCCTGTCCGCCAGCGGCGCTGATCTCCTCGACGACCCCGTCCGCCATCGCAGGCACGATGTCGTTGACCCCGACGTGCGCACCGGCTTCGGCAAGTGTCAGCGCGATGGCGCGTCCGACGCCTTGCCCGGCGCCGGTCACGATCGAACGTCGTCCTTCGAGATCGATCGAGAAGCTCATCGGCGGCGATCAGGCCGTCGCGACTTGGAACGTGGGATTTGCCTCGTACCGTTTGCGCCACTCGCTTCGAGAGACCTCCGAAGTGTCGACGTCGGTGGACAGAGCTCGCAACGCGCCCACCGTTGCCTGCTCCTTCGGGATCACCGAGAACGGGTCGTACCCGCAGAAGCGCGCAACGTTCCTCCAGCTGACTTTGTCGATGTCGTCGTCGGACATTCCGGCCCCTTCGCACTGCTGGAGCAGCGCTTCGGGCGCGTCCGGCCATAGCGAGTCGGAGTGTGGGTAGTCCGTCTCGAACGCGATGATGTCGATGCCGATCTCGCGGTAGAGCTTCAGCGAGGTCGGGTCCGAGATGAAGCACGCGAGCGAGTGCTCACGGAACACTTCGCTCGGCAACTTCCCTCCGAAGTCTTGGCCGGTCCATCGCTGGTTGTCGTAGTGCCGATCGACGCGATCGAACAGGAACGGGATCCAGCCGATCCCACCCTCGGAGAACGCCACCTTGAGCTTCGGGTACTTGCGCATCGCTGGACCCCACAGCAGGTCCTGCACCGACAACACCGTGACCTGGGTCGAGAGCACCATGAAGTTATCTGGCGAGAAGTCGGGGCCCATGTTGATGGCATCGAGCCCCATGCCGATGTGCAAGCACATGACCATGTCTTCGTCGGAGATCGCCGTGAAGAACGGATCCCAGTACTCGCTTTGATATGTCGGCAAGCCCTGGATGTGCGGAAGCTCTGGCATGCTGATCGCCCGGCAGCCCTTCGCCGCCACGCGGTGCACCTCGGCAACCAACGCATCCACGTTCCAGACCGGCCCGATCGACAGAGGCATGAAGCGTCCCGGGTGCGAGCCGCACCACTCGTCGATGTGCCAGTCGTTGTACGCCTGGAGCATCACCAACGCGACATCCTTGTCCTCTGCCTCCTGGAACCTGCGCCCGCTGAAGCCGGCAAGGCTCGGGAAGCACATCGAAGCAAGCACCCCGTTGCGGTTCATGTCGCGCACGCGCTCGTCGATCAGGTAGGCCGCGGGTCGCATCTCCGCCAAGCAACTCGGATCGAGACCCCACTCTGCCTTGGGCCACGACACCGTTGCGTTCAAGCCGGTTGCGGCGATGACGTTGCCCTCGAACAGCCACTGCTCGAAGCCCTGCTCGTTGCGCACCATGCGCGGCGCCCGATCCTTGTACTTGGCTGGCACATGACGCTCGAACATGTCGGGCGGCTCGACGGTGTGGTCGTCGATGCTGAGGATGATCATGTCGTCAACGTTCATGTCGCGCTCCCCGGCCCTTGCCTCCCCGACACTTGGCTCTCCGGTACTTGCCTCTCCGGCACTTTGCTCCCCAGCACTTGGCCTGGAGTGACGTTCACGGCTGCACCTTCCTTGATCACCGGCTCGCCGTTCACGATGACCCAGGAGATTCCTCGGGCCTTCTTGGTCATGCGGGTCCCGCCACCAGGGATGTCGTCGAGGGTCTCGAGTGCCAGGGGTCCGACCGTGTCGGGATCGAAGACCACGATGTCGGCGGCCTTGCCGACTTCCAAGGTGCCGCGGTCGTCGAGACCGAGGAAGTCGGCCACCTGCGAGCTGAGCGCGGCCACGCCCTCCTCAAGAGTGAAGCTGCGCTTCTCGCGGACCCAGTGCTCGAGGAAGTAGCTCGTGTAGTCGCCGCCCGCGAAGGTCTGGAGGTGAGCGCCGCCGTCGGAAATGCCGACGACAGTTGCCGGGCTCTTCAGGATGCGCTCGAGGTGTGCCTCGTCGACATCCACCCGGCCCGCGATCCGGAAGAACGTCTCGAGCTTGTCTTCCAGCGCTACGTCGAACATGACCTCCGCCGGACTGACGCCGCGTTCCGC
>CAMDCC010000143.1 GCA_945889545.1 Bifidobacterium breve
CGAGTGCGACCGTCGACGGGCAACACCCGAGCCAGCACGACCTCGCGGCCGTCTTCGGCTTCGAAGCGCCCTTCCACGCGGGCCTCGGCAGCACCACTGCGGACCAAGGTGGTGTCGGCGCGGCGACCGAGCAGCAGCTCGATGGCCTCGACGAGCAGCGTCTTGCCCGCTCCCGTCTCACCGGTGATTGCCGTGGCACCGGGGTTCACGAGGATCGTGATGTCCTCGACGATCCCAAGGTCAGTCACGTGGAGCTCCCGAAGCATCAGCGCTACCGGTCCGCAAGGCCGAACTTGGCCTTCAAGATCTGGTGGAAGTCGCGTGGACCGAACGTCACGAGGCGCGCCGGCTTTGGGCCCGCAGTGCAGGTGACGGTGTCGCCGAGCGAGAGCTCGCCGAGCTCACGGCCGTCGAGCGTGAGAAACACGTTGCGTTCGACCACCACAGTGAACCGCAGCTCTTCGTCGGCATCGAGCACGAGCGATCGATCGAACAGCATGTGCGGAGACACTGGAGTCAAGAGCAAGCAACGGTGCCGCGGCGACACAATTGGTCCCCGGGCGGAGAACGAGTACGCGGTCGAGCCGGTCGGCGTCGCGATGATCACGCCGTCGGCGGCATACGTTGTGAAAAAGGTCCCGTTGATGGCCACTTCGAGTCGGGCGAGGCGACCCGACCGCGTCTTCTCGATGACCGCCTCGTTCAGCGCCCACCGTCGGCCCGCCGCCGGGCCGTCCGATGCGACGACGACCTCCACGACCATTCGCTCGTCGATCACAAAATCGCCCGCGAGCAGGCGCTCCAGCGCGCGATCGAAGTCGGCCGGCTCGACCTCCGCGAGGTACGCCATCTGTCCGAGGTTCACACCCAGCACCGCGGCGCCGGTCTCGTAGACGAGATCAACGGTGCGGAGCATCGTGCCGTCGCCACCGAGCGAGATCACGAGGTCGAGACCTGCGGTGAACGCGTCGACCGGCACGGCGAACTCTTGCAACCCGCAGGCCGCGGCATCCGCGGCAGGCACGCGCACCTCAACGCCCCGTTGAACAAGCCATTCGGCGGCTCGCCGCGCCGCGTCGTGTGCGAGCGGGCGGCCATGATGCGGAACGAGCCCGACAACGCGGACGGCGGGATTGCTCACAACGCCATCGCGATCTCGACGAACCGCTCGTTTGCGATGGCCGTTCCTTCATGACGAGCGCGCACAAAGAACTCACGGTTGCCATCGGCACCGCGTAGCGGCGAATCCGTGACGTCCACCACGACAAGTCCGGCCTGCGCGAGCCCGGCCGTCACTGTGATGAGCACCTCGGCGTGGACGGCAGGATCGCGGACCACGCCGCCGCGACCCACGTTCTTGCGGCCAGCTTCGAACTGCGGCTTTACGAGCAACACCAAGTCGCCTTCAGCCGAAGTGCACTCGGCAAGCGCCGGAGCGACCGTCACCAAGGAGATGAACGAGAGGTCGGCGACGGTCACCGGGACGTCGCCACCGATGTCGGCCGGCGAGAGGCTACGTACGTTCATACGTTCGAGCACGGTCACTCGGGCATCTTCACGCACAGACCAGGCAAGCTGCCCGCGGCCGACGTCGACGGCGTACACATGCTCGGCGCCTCGCTGGAGCAGGCAATCGGTGAACCCACCCGTCGAAGCGCCCGCATCGAGGCCGCGCAGACCCTTTACCTTGATCTCGAAGCGGGAAAGAGCAGCATCGAGCTTCTCGCCGCCGCGCGACACGAAGCGCGGACCAGGCCCTTCCAGGGTGATGGGATCACCGGGCTGCACCTGCCGAGCTGGACTCGCCGCCGGTGCGCCGCCGACCGCGACTCGACCGGCTGCAATCGCTTCCGCGGCGCGGGTGCGAGTGGCGACGAGTCCGCGACGCACGAGTTCGGAGTCGAGGCGGCGGCGGGCCATCAGGTTGGGTCGCAGAGCGCACGGTGACGGTGCCGACCGCGTTCAGGTCTGGCTCGGCGCGTCACAGGGGCTCCAACCGGGGGCGTCGCCAAGGTCATTCGGGATGCAGGCTATTCGGAGTCCGGGTTCTTCGGAGTTCCGGTTCCTTGGAGTTCCGGTTCTGCGGGGTTTGCAAACGCGGCCAGCAACGCGGGGACCAGCGCGCCGAGGTCGTCGCCGACGAATGCTGGCGCGGGATCGGGAATGGCCTCTCCCCCTGGTGGCGCGACCGCGGCAGTGACGCCAGTGAGCACGAGCGCAAACGGCCAGCGGAGCGCGCTGGCCAACGCCCCATCGGACGACGGCCGGTCGCCCACCACGATCCCTGACGACCCCAGTCGCTCCCGCACCAGGTCGACCATCGGCGCTTCGGGCTTCCCCGCCACCTCGGGCTGGCGTCCTGCCGCCGTGGCGACTGCGGCGGTGATCGCACCGGACCCCGGCATCAGGCCACCTGGTACCGGATAGGTGGCGTCGAGGTTCGTGCTGATGAACCGCGCGCCGTCGCGCACCGCCCGCGATGCCCGGTCGAGCTCATCGAAGTCGAAGCTGCGGTGGAAGCCCACAACCACTGCTTCCGCGGGTGGACGGTCGACCGGCTGGAGCCCCTCGGCCAGCAGCGCCTCGGTCACACCGGGTCCCGCGCAGGCGAGCACGGGTGCACCCGGCGCCAACGACTCCGCGAGCAACCGCGCCGCGGCCAACGCGCTGGTGAGCACGTCGGCGGGAGCGGTCGCGACGCCCACCCGCTCCAGCTTGGCCACGACTTCGCTGATGGGCTGGCTCGAGTTGTTCGAGACGAAGGCCACGCGGACGCCAGCCGACCGGAGCTCTGCCACGCCGGCCACAGCGGCTTCGATCGGCTCGTCGCCGCGCCAGATCACCCCGTCGAGGTCGCAACAGATGAGCGGAGTCGCGCCCGGTTGCCCCACCTCAGGGCGCGTCAGAGATCGGCGCGTCAGAGATCGGCGCGTCAGAGATCTTGGCGAGGGCCTCGCGGTACTCCTCGAGGGGTCGCATGGCCACCGCGAGCTTCAGGTGACGACGAGCACCGACGTCGTCTCCCATGCGTCGCCGCGCGAGTCCCAACCCGAAGTGGGCGTAATCGTTCACCGGATCAAGCTCGATGGCGCGCTCGAACTCGGCACCGGCCTCGGTGAATCGACCGGAGCTGAAGTAGGCCCGCCCGAGCGCCTCGCGGACCGAGCCCTTGTCGGGCTCGTGATCACGGGCGCGCTCCAGTGCCACTGCGGCTGCGTGTGGATTCGCACCCGCGAGCAGCCGGCTTCCCTCTTGAAACGCCTCGTAGGCCTCGATGCCCGATGACGCGTCCTCTCGCTGACTCATCTCTCTGCCCTTCCTCGCTTCGGCATGTCTCGGTGGCTTGGGGATCAGTGATTCGATGCTGGTACATCGTGCTCGCGAGACCGTATGCGAGACTCACCCAGCCTTCCGACGAAAGGGAACCGCACTCTTGCCCGAACTGTTCCCCTTCTGCGGCCTGCGGTACACCGGAGCGACCGACCTGATCGCGGTAACCGCGCCGCCGTACGACGTGATCGACGATGACGAGCGGGCGGCGCTAGAGCAGTCTGATCCGCACAATGCGGTGCAGCTGATCCTGCCCCGCCATGAACACGAGGGCGACGGCTACGAACGCGCCGCCGAGATGGTGCGCGAGTGGACCGCGTCGGGCGTGCTCGCTCGAGATCCCGAACCGCGTCTCTACGCGTACCGGATGACCTTCGAAACCACCGAGGGCGAACCGCGCCACACGATGGGCATCATCGGCGCGCTCGGTCTCCCCGACAAAGTCGACAACGACGACGTCCTGCCGCACGAGCGCACGTTGCCCAAGGCGCGCTCCGATCGCCTCGCCCTGTTGCGCGCGACCCGCACCAACCTCGACCCGATCTGGGGGCTCTCGCTCGCCGAGGGCCTCACCGCCGCGATCGGTCCGATGGAAGTGGTTCACCACGCCGTCGACGCGAGCGGCACACACCACGAGATCGCGATCATCGATCCGGCGCGCGTGCCCGAGATCCAACGCATCGTGGCGTCGGCCCCGATCGTCATCGCCGACGGCCACCACCGCTACGAGACCGCGCGCGCGTATCGCACCGAGCATCCCGACGATCCGGCGGCACACCAGATCATGGCGTTCATCGTCGAGCTCACCGAAGACGAGCTCTGCGTGCGTCCGATCCACCGACTGGTGCACGGCGTGCCGGATCTCCGTGCACAGCTCGCCGGGCACGTTGAGGTCGAAGCGTGCGGTGAGGGCACCGAAGGGCTGGACGTGCTGGTCCGCCGCATGCGCGCCGAGGGCGCGCTCGGGTTCGTGGATCGTGAAGGCATGGCGCTGCTGCACCTGCCCAACATGGAGACCCATGCACCGTTCGCCGAGGTCCCCGATGTGCTCCGGGAGATCGATGCCGTCTGCTTCGACGTCGGCGTGCGCCCAGGCTTGGGCGACGTCGAGCTCACGTACCGCGACGACTCCGCGCACTGCGCCGCGCTCGTCGACAAGGGTGCAGCCGAGGCCGCAATCCTGCTCGAACCGGTCTCGGTGGCCCAGATCCGAGCCGCAGCGATCGCCGGCGTGCGCATGCCCGAGAAGACGACCTACTTCTTCCCGAAGCCGCGCACCGGCATGGTGTTCCGAGAGCTCGACGCCCAATAGAAGCGGCTGTCCGGCGCTAATTGACTTCCCAGGTGGCGCCGGAGCCAAGCAGCGCGCCGAGGTCGGGCGGGCCTTGGCGTTCCGCCGCCATCACGAGCTGACGCTGCACCTCAGCTTCGTAGGTGGGCCGGGACACGTCGCGGAACACACCCACCGGCGTCGGAACTGTCGGGCGGTCGGCGATGCGCGACAGCGCGAACGCGAGCGTGGGGTCTTCGCGGTGCTCGTCGTGGACCAGCAGGGCTGCCTCGCCCACATCGGCGACCTCAGCGATCTCGCACTCGCCGAACGCGTTGAGGACGACACCGTGCTGACCCTCGGCGCCGAAGCGGATCGGCTCGCCGTGTTTGAGATCGATGAGCATCTCGGCGCGCACTTCCTTGCCCGTGACTGCCTCGAACGCGGCGTCGTTGAAAACGTTGCAGTTCTGGTAGAGCTCGACGAATGCGGTGCCCTGGTGCTCGTGGGCCCGGCGGAACATCTCGATCATGTGGTTGCGGTCCATGTCGTGGGTACGCGCCACGAACGTGGCTTCCACTCCAAGCGCGAGCGACACCGGGTTGAAGGGCGTGTCGAGCGACCCGAACGGCGACGACTTCGTGACCTTGCCAACTTCGCTGGTCGGTGAGTACTGGCCCTTCGTGAGCCCGTAGATCTGGTTGTTGAACATGATGATCTTCATGTTCACGTTGCGACGCAGCGCGTGGATCAGGTGGTTCCCGCCGATCGAAAGCGCGTCGCCGTCGCCGCTGATCACCCACACGTCGAGGTCGGGGCGAGCAAGCGCCACACCGGTGGCGAGTGCGGGTGCGCGGCCGTGGATGCCGTGCATCCCGTACACGTTCATGTAATAGGGGAAGCGTGCCGCGCAGCCGATGCCCGACACGAAGACCATGTTCTCGGGCTTCACGCCGATCTCGGGCAAGAAGAGCTGCATCGCCGACAGGATCGAGTAGTCGCCGCAACCCGGGCACCACCGAACTTCCTGGTCGGACTGGAAGTCTTTCTTGCCGAGCTTGACGATCGTGCCCGCTGGTTCCGTGGTGGCGTCGTCGGTCACTTGGCCATCTCCCGAATTGCCTGCTCGATCTCGGCGGCGCGGAACGGCACACCCTGGATCTTGGTGAGGCTCACGGCGTCGACGAGGAAATCCCCGCGGATGAGCCGTACGAGCTGTCCCATGTTCATCTCGGGCACGAGCACGCGCTCGTACTTGGCGAGCACATCGCCGAAGTTCGCGGGGAACGGGTTGAGATGCATGAGGTGCACGTGGGCAACTTCCACGCCCGACTCGCGTGCTTGGCGCGCGCCCTGCTGGATCGAGCCGTACGTGCTCCCCCATCCGACCACGAGCACCTTCGCGTTCCCCGACGGGTCATCGACCTCAACCTGCGGGATGTCGTGCGCGATGCCGGCGATCTTCTGGGCGCGCAGCCGGACCATGAACTCGTGGTTCTCGGGGTCGTAGTTGATGTTGCCGCTGCCGTCCTGCTTCTCGATGCCACCGATGCGGTGCATGAGGTCGGGCGTTCCCGGGATCGCCCATGGTCGAGCCAGCGTCTCGGGGTCGCGCAGGTACGGCCAGAACTCCTTCGTGCCGTCGGCGCGTGTGTGGTTCATCTCCGTTGCGAACGGCACCGAGATGTCGGGTAGCGCGTCGACGTCGGGCAACAGCCACGGCTCGGCGCCGTTGGCGAGGTACCCGTCGGACAGGAGGATCACCGGCGTGCGGTACTTCAAGGCGAGCCGAGCGGCTTCGATCGCAGTGTCGAAGCAGTGGCTCGGCGAGCGAGCCGCGATCACCGGTAGCGGCGCCTCACCGTGGCGGCCGAACATCGCGAGCAACAGGTCGGACTGCTCGGTCTTGGTGGGCAGACCAGTGGACGGTCCGCCGCGCTGCACGTCGACGAGGATCAGCGGCAGCTCGAGGCTGACGGCGAGGCCCATGCCTTCGGACTTCAGGTCGACGCCCGGCCCGCTGGTGGCCGTGCACCCGAGGTGGCCGGTGAACGACGCGCCGATCGCGATGCTGACGGCGGCGATCTCGTCTTCGGCCTGGAGCGTGCGCACGCCGAAGTTCTTGTGGCTGGCCAACTCGTGGAGGATGTCGGACGCCGGGGTGATCGGGTACGACGCGTAGGCGAGCGGGAGCTTGGCTTGCTGCGCCGCAGCGATCAGCCCATACGACAGGGCGATGTTCCCGGTGATGTTGCGGTATCGGCCGGGAGGCAGCTGCGCAGGAGCAACGGTGTAGGCGTGGTCGAACAGCTCGGCGGTCTCGCCAAAGTTGTAGCCAGCCTTGAACGCAGCGAGGTTGGCTGCCTTCACCATTTCCTTCTTGGCGAACTTCTGCTCGATCCACTCGGTGGTGGTGTCGGTGGGTCGGGTGTACATCCACGACACCAGGCCGAGCGCGAAGAGGTTCTTCGAGCGCTCCGCGTCGCGCGGCTTCACTCCGAGCTCCTTGGTGCTCTCCAGGGTGAGTGTGGTCATCGGCACTTGGATCACGCGGAAGGCGGCGAGTGAGCCGTCTTCGAGGGGGTTCGCTTCGTACCCGGCTTTCGTGAGGTTGCGTTCCTCGAACGAGTCGGAGTTGACGAGCAAAGTGCCACCCGGGATGAGCTCAGCGATGTTCGCCTTGAGCGCGGCGGGGTTCATCGCGATGAGCACGTTGGGCGCGTCGCCCGGAGTGAGGATCTCGTGATCCGAGATGTGCACCTGGAACGACGAGACGCCGGCGATGGTGCCCGCCGGTGCGCGGATCTCGGCCGGGAAGTTGGGCTGTGTGGCGAGGTCGTTGCCGAAGACCGCGCTCACATCGGTGAAGCGGTCTCCCGTGAGCTGCATGCCGTCACCGGAGTCACCCGCAAAGCGAATGACGACCTCATCGAGGCTCTCCGGCTTCAGCTGTGTCGTCTCCGCGGTCACGCGCCCTCGCTCTGGGTCTGGACTCCGTTGTCC
>CAMDCC010000144.1 GCA_945889545.1 Bifidobacterium breve
CTGCTCCAGCAACGCGACCACTTTCTCCCGCTGCGCGTGATCAAGGAACGCCTGGACGCATTCGGTCCGAACGGCGCGCCGCGCACGGGTTCAGCGAACGGGGGAGGCCAGACCGCGCTCCCGTTGACCGATGTTCCCCTCGCGCCGTCGTCGGTGGTCGACAGTCCAACCCCGACTACCGCATCGACACCTGCGCCCGCCCCAACCGCGCCGCCATCGGCGTCGCCTCCGGCATCCGCACCGCCCGCCACGCCGCCATCCACGCCGCCATCCACGCCGCCATCCACGCCGCCACCCACGCCGCCACCCACGCCCGTCGCGCAGCCGACGCCGCCGCGCCCCACGCCGCCAACTGCGCGTCCAACCCCTCCCACGCCGTTGTCGCGACCTGCCACGCCACCGCAACCATCCCGGCAGCCGATCGCGGAGCTCGATGACGACGTCGACACCGAGGACGACGAAGACCAGGTGGGGAGCATCAAACGCGGGAACACCGTGGCCGCATCGACAGATCTCACGCGGGGAGAGCTCGTAGAAGCAACCGGGCTCGCCGACACCCAACTCGACGCGCTGGAGGAGTTCGGGATCATCGTTGCGCTCGTGGGGGACGACGGTCGTCCTCGCTACAACGACGAGATGCTGGCGTTGGCCGAGCTCGCGGCTGGTTGGTACCGGCGGGGGATCGAGGCTCGTCACCTCAAGATGTACTGGCACTTCGCCGAGCGCGAGGCCGCGCTGTTCACACAAGTGCTCATGCCCTATGTGAAGCAACGCAACCCGGCGTCTCGAGCCAAGCTCCAAGGCGAGCTCGAAGAGCTGGCTCGGCTCGGCCGCCGCCTTCGCACCGCGATGCTCCGCCGCGCGTTGCGCTCCACGCTCGCCGAGTGACGGCCCGCCCGGCGGCAATGCCGGAGTCTGCCCCTCTGAAGTCTGCCCCTCCCAAGTCTGCCCCTCTGAAGATCGTGCTCGACGAGGGCGCGCTCGCTACGCGCACCCGCGACCTGGCCGCCGAGATCGCCGCGGACCACCCGGACGGCGTCGTCCTCGTCGGAGTGCTCAAGGGCGCGCTGGTCTTCCTTGCCGACATCGCCCGGCACATTCGAGAGGTCGACGTTGCGATCGACTTCCTCGCCATCTCGCGCTACGCGCCAGACTCCGGTCGGGTGCGACTCTTGAAGGATCTCGATCTTGACATCACCGATCGCGATGTCGTCATCGTCGAAGATCTCGTCGACACGGGTCTCACCCTCGCGTACCTGGTGCAGCACCTCACCGTGCGGGGTGCCCGTCGCGTCGAGGTCTGCGCGTTGCTCGACCGCAGCGATCGCCGCATCGTGCCGTTGCCGCTGCGCTACGTAGGGATGGAGATCCCGGGCGATGCGTTCGTCCTCGGCTACGGACTCCACGTGGGGGACCGCTACCGCAATCTCCCGTTCATCGCGCGCGCCGATCCCGCAGTGCTCGCCGCCGACCCCGACGCGTACCTCTCGCTGTACGGACAGCAACACCGCGAAGAGAGGAAGGCGTCGTCGGCGCGCGATGCGGCGCCGTAGGCGCTCGCCAGCGAGCGAACGGTCTGCAGGAACCATGGCGAACGTCCGCAGGAGCTCGGCCAGCGAGCGAGCGAATGGAGGTGAGCCAGCGTCTAGGGTGGCCTTTGAGGAGGGCTTGCGCCGTGATCCAGATGTCACTGGTGGGTGTCCGGGTCGAGGTCCCCACGAACCAGCCGATCGTGCTCCTCCGCGAGGAGGAAGGGCAGCGCTACCTGCCGATCTTCATCGGCCCGCCGGAAGCCACCGCGATCGTCTACGCGCTCCAGGGCATGGAGACGCCCAGGCCGATGACGCACGATCTCTTCAAGACCGTGCTCGACGATCTCGCCATCGAGCTCCAGCGCGTGGTCATCACCGAGCTCCACGACGGCACCTTCTATGCCGAGATCGAGCTGGGCGGGAACGGAGGCGAGACGCGCCGCATCTCATCGCGGCCGTCCGATGCCCTCGCCCTTGCCGCCCGATACCCAGAGCCGGTGCCGATCTTCGCCGCCGAGGCCGTCCTCGACGAGGCAGGGATCCTCTTTGATCAGGATGAAGAAGAGGCCCAGATCGAAGAGTTCCGGGAGTTCCTCAACGAAGTGACGCCCGAGGACTTCGCCGCCGAGTAGGTCGGCCTTCCTGAGGAACCGGCCATCCGAGCACTGAAGAGGAATCCGTTGACGCCGCGCGCGCCGGGGACTACCGTCACACGGGCGTAACTACGCCGATGTGACTCGCAATCTGCCGCCAGGGCTCTCAAGCTCCTGGCCAGTCAGAGCGGGGCTGCGACCGGAAGCGAGGGCTCGATGGGCACGATCCAGGGCACGTTCGACGACGTAGCGGGTGAAGGCGACGGCTGGAGCGGCCCGACGGTCTGCGACATCGTCGACATCACGTACCGCCAACTCGACTACTGGGATTCGACCGACCTGCTGAAGCCGTCGCTGGCACCAGCCGCGGGGAGTGGCACGCACCGTCGCTACTCGTATCGCGACCTCGTCCAGCTCAAGGTCATCAAGGGCCTCCTCGATGCCGGGGTCAGCCTCAAGACCGCGCGCAAGGTCATCGAGTCGCTCCGGGAGCTCGGCGATGACTGGCAGGCCGCCGACCTTGTGATCGACGGAGCCAACACCGTGCTCGCGCGCGACGGCGAGCACCTCGTCGACCTCGTGCGCAAGGGCCAGGGCGTGCTCAACATCGTCACCGTCGGCAACATGACGCTCCAGCTCGACGCGGCGATCCAGAAGTTGGGACCTACCCGGTCGGCGACTGACGCATCGCCGACCGAGCGTCGGACCGCAACCGGGAGCTGAGCCATCACCGAGGCCCTGCCGTACGAGCAGGTTCGCTTCGCGCACAACTCGGAGCGACAGTTCGCCAAGCTCCTCGACTTCTACGGCATTGAATGGGACTACGAGCCGCGCACGTTCACGCTCGAGCGTGATCGTGAGGGTCGACCGGTCCAGGCGTTCACACCCGACTTCTTCTTGCCCGCGTACGACCTCTTCATCGAGATCACCACACTGAACCAAAAGCTGGTGACGAAGAAGAACCGCAAGGCCCGTCGGCTCCGGGAGCTTCACCCCGAGGTGCAGGTGAAAGTGCTGTATCAGCGCGACTACCTCCACCTCCTCGTGAAGTACGGGCTCGAACCGCCCGAGCAGCTCTCGGGATCATCACCCGACGCGCCCACGCGTCTCGATCTGCGACCAGACTCCGCGCCCCAGCTGCAAACCGGATCGCAAGCCGAGTCCGCGTAAGACCTCCCGGGCCCTCGTAGCCCTAGGCTCCGGCTTCGTGAGCCCCGACATGTTGCGGCAGAGCCCACTCGACGCAGAGCACCGAGCACTTGGTGCGCGCATGGTCGAGTTCGGTGGCTGGGAGATGCCGATCCAGTACACGAGCGTCCTCGAAGAGCACCGTAGGTGCCGGGAGCACTCGGTGGTGTTCGACGTCTCGCACCTCGGCTCGGTGCTCGTCGCAGGGCCGGGGGCGGAGCCGATGCTCCAGTGGGCTCTCACGAACGACCTCGCCCGTATCGGACCGGGCGGCACGCAGTACACGCACCTCCTCGACCCCGACGATGCCCACGTGGTCGACGACATCATCGTGTGGTGGGTGGGCGATGACGAGTTCATGGTCATGCCCAACGCGTCCAACACCAGTCGGCTGGTGGCTGCCCTCGAAGACGCCGCGGCACAGCACGCGGTCGGCGAGTGCACCGTCGAAGACGTGACCGCGAGCCGAGCAATCCTCGCGGTGCAGGGCCCGGAAGCTCGGGCTCGAGTGACGCAGGCCGTGCCTGAAGCCGCCGATGTCGCGCACCTGGCGGTGAAGCCGCTGACCTACGACGGCGCGGCCGGATTCGCAGCCGGTACCGGGTACACCGGTGGGGACGACCCCGGCATCGAGCTGCACGTACCGGCCGCCGCAGCACCTGCTGTGTGGCGAGCCCTGGTGGACGCGGGCGCGCAGCCCGCCGGACTGGGCGCGCGCGACACGCTGCGACTCGAAGCTGGACTCCCACTGCACGGCCACGAGCTCGGGTTGGGAATCACGCCGCTTCAGGCGGGGCTGGGTTGGGTCGCTCGCTTCGAGAAGGGTGACTTCCGCGGCCGGGAGCCATTGCTGGCCGAGAAGGAACGCGGTGTTACTCGTCGTCTGCGCGGGTTGCTCGTGCGCGGCCGCCAGATCCCGCGCGAAGGATGCGCGGTGCTTGTGGGCGGTACGAAGGTGGGCACCGTCACGAGTGGGAACTTCTCGCCGATGCTCGAACAGGGGATCGCACTCGCGTTTCTGTCGCCCGATGTTGCAGTAGGCGCGGCGGTGGAGATCGACATTCGGGGTCGAATGACCGAGGCCGAGGTCGTGCAGCCACCCTTCGTCACAATCGGTGCGACCTGATTCGCTCGCTCGTGTCCTCGCGACCTCGCGCGAGCGGTTACCTTTATGTCATGGCAAAGCAGATAAAGAAACACGCAGCGAATCGCGACCACACCGACGCGGGCAGCAATGGTGGCCCCCCGGGCAAGAAGCAGCGCCGCAAGGTGCGCAGGAACAACAAGGCCAGGTAGTCATCGTCAGGTAACCATCGCCAAGTAACCATCGAAGGGTTCGCCTCGGCCTCGGCTGTGGTGAACCAATCGAGCACAACACGCCATCGACCCTGGGCGGGAGAGCTCGTGAAAGCGGGCGCCGAAGGAGCAACCTCCCCGGAACCTCTCAGGCCTCAAGGACCGCCCGGGCGAGGCAACGCTGGAGAGTAGGTGCGCCAGAGCACCTCACCGAAGGGGAAAGTCGGCGACGCCGGCGAATCTCTCAGGTACCGCGACAGCGGGGGAGTCGAGGGTCACACGGAGTGACCCGTAAGACTGTCGCGGACGGAGCTCCAGATGACGACCCTCTCCGAGTTCGAGCACCCCGATGGCTTCGTGCGTCGCCACATCGGTCCGGCCGACGCCGAACAGCACGAGATGCTCGATCTCCTCGGATGCGCATCGCTTGATGAGCTGACCGATCGTGCGGTGCCGGCGCAGATCCGCGACCGCACGCCGCTCGATCTTCCCGCCGCGGTCGATGAGCCCGCCGCGCTCGAGTTGTTGCGCAAGCTCGCGGCAGCCAACACGGTCGCCACCTCGTTGCTCGGGATGGGCTACTCGGGGACCATCACGCCGAACGTCATTCTGCGCAACGTCCTCGAAAACCCGGCCTGGTACACCGCGTACACGCCATATCAGCCGGAAATCTCCCAGGGCCGGCTCGAGGCGCTCCTGAACTTCCAGACGATGGTCACCGACCTCACGGCCATGGAGATCGCCAACGCATCGCTCCTCGACGAGGGAACCGCAGCGGCAGAGGCGATGACGCTCTGTCACCGCATGAACCCGAACGTCGGCTCCACGTTCTTCGTGGATGGCGACTGTCACCCACAGACCATCGCCGTGGTCGAGACGCGCGCCGCGCCCTTGGGCCTCTCGGTGGTGGTGGGGGACCCCGACATCGATGTGCCGACCGATGACGTGTTTGGAGCGCTCATCCAGTATCCCGGGAGCTCAGGCGTGATCCGCGACCTGCGCCCGATGATCGAACGGATCCACGCTCAGGGTGCGCTCGTGGCCGTCGCGGCCGATCTGCTCGCGCTCACCTTGCTCGTGCCGCCCGGTGAGCAAGGCGCCGATGTGGTGGTGGGCTCGTCCCAGCGCTTCGGCGTGCCCCTCGGATACGGCGGTCCGCACGCGGCATTCATCGCCACGCGCAGCGAGTACCAGCGCAGCCTCCCTGGACGCCTTGTAGGTGTCTCCGTGGACGCCGGGGGCCGTCCTGCGTTCCGTCTCGCACTCCAGACCCGTGAGCAGCACATCCGACGCGAGAAGGCCACCAGCAACATCTGCACCGCCCAGGTGCTCCTGGCCGTGATCGCCGGCCTCTACGGCGTGTACCACGGCGCTGACGGCCTGCGAGCAATCGCCCGCCGGATTCATCGGCTCACCTCGATCCTTGCAACCGGGCTTCGTGAAGCGGGCGTCGAAGTCGTGCACGACGCGTTCTTCGACACGGTGCGCGTGTCAACGCCCGGGCGTGCCCATGAACTCGCCGCAGGCGCGCGGGCAAAGAACCTCAACCTGCGCGTGGTGGACGGCGACACACTCGGCATCTCGCTCGACGAAACAACCACTCGAGCGGTCGTCGAGCAGGTCTTGGCCGTGTTTGGCTCGACGGCAACGGTCGACGATGTCGATGCCCGCACCGCCGATGCCATCCCGGAGGCGCTCACGCGCAGCTCGGAGTTCATGACGCACCCCGTCTTCCATGCCCACCAGTCGGAGAGCGAGATGCTTCGCTATATCCGCCGGCTTTCCGACCGCGACCTCGCACTCGACCGCACGATGATCCCGCTCGGCTCATGCACGATGAAGCTCAACGCCACCGCGGAGATGATCCCGGTCACGTGGTCCGAGTTCGGCGGGCTGCATCCGTTCGTACCCGTCGACCAGGCGACGGGCTATCTGCAGCTCTTCAACGACCTCGAGGCATGGCTCTGCGAGATCACTGGGTACGACGCGGTCTCGCTCCAACCGAACGCCGGCTCGCAGGGCGAGCTCGCGGGGTTGCTGGCGATCCGGGCGTACCACCGCAGCCGGGGAGACCAACACCGCAACGTGTGTCTGATCCCCGCCTCGGCGCACGGAACGAACGCGGCCAGTGCCGTCATGGCCGCCATGCGCGTGGTCGTCGTCAAGTGCGACGACTATGGGAACGTCGACATTGATGACCTCAAGACGAAGGCGCATGAGCACGCCGACACACTGGCCGCGCTCATGGTCACGTACCCGTCCACCCACGGCGTGTTCGAGGAGGGGATTCGCGACGTGTGCGCAGTGGTGCATGAACACGGCGGCCAGGTGTACCTCGACGGGGCGAACCTCAACGCGCTCGTAGGTGTGGCGAAGCCGGGGCACTTCGGTGCCGACGTGTCGCACCTCAACCTGCACAAGACGTTCTGCATCCCCCACGGCGGTGGGGGACCCGGCGTTGGCCCCGTGGCGGTGCGAGCCCACCTCGCTCCCTTCCTGCCGAACCACCCGCTCGTCGCCGAGGCGGGTCCGGCCACCGGTGTTGGTCCCATCTCCGCGGCGCCGTGGGGCTCCGCGGGCATCCTGCCGATCTCATGGGCGTACGTGCGCATGATGGGCGGGCCAGGACTGCTCCAGGCGACGCAGGTGGCCATCCTGAACGCCAACTACGTGGCTCAGCGCCTGCGCGTCCACTATCCGGTGCTCTACACCGGGCCCGGGGGGTTCGTGGCCCACGAGTGCATCCTCGACCTGCGCGGGATCACCGCGGCCAGCGGCGTGACCGCGGAGGACGTCGCCAAGCGACTCATCGACTTCGGCTTCCACGCACCCACGATGTCGTTCCCGGTTGCGGGCACGCTCATGGTCGAGCCGACCGAGTCCGAGGACAAGGGTGAGCTCGATCGGTTCTGCGACGCGATGATCGCGATCCGCGGCGAGATCGACCGGGTCGAGCGAGGGGAGTGGTCGGCCGAGGAGAGT
>CAMDCC010000145.1 GCA_945889545.1 Bifidobacterium breve
GGTCGCCGATCAGCGCGGAGGCGCCCATCGCCAGGCCTCCGCCGGCGAGCACGCGAGCGGCGGCGCGCACTGCAGGGGCTCCGCCGAGGCGTCCCCCGAGAGCGCCAGTCACTGCGAGCAGCACGAGGCCGACGCCCGCGACGATCGGGATCCGGTTCGAAGAGAAGGCGGCGGCCGCGACCCATGGGGCGACCGACCCAATGGCAAAGCTGGCGGCCGACACGACCGCGGCCTGCATCGGACGAGCACGTCCGGCGTGATGCATCCCGAGTTCGTCGCGCATGTGCGCACCAAGCGGATCGGCGGCAGTGAGCTGCGTTGCGACCTCGCGAGCCAACGCCTTGTCGAGCCCGCGCTCGACGTAGATCTCTGTGAGCTCGTCGAGCTCGAGGTCGGGGCTTCGATCGAGCTCCTTGCGTTCCCGGGCGATGTCGGCCTGTTCCGTGTCTCGCTGCGAGCTCACGGACACGTACTCACCGGCAGCCATCGAGAGCGCACCGCCCACCAACGAGGCGAGGCCGGCGACGAGGATTGCGCTCCGGTCGCCCGAAGCCGCAGCGACTCCGATGAGGATGCTCGCGGTGGAGACGATGCCGTCGTCGGCACCCAGGACCGCGGCCCGCAGCCAACCGACGCGACGGAATCGGTGACGCTCGAGATGGAGGCGACGCTTTACAACCACTTCCGCCTCTTCGAGTAGACGTACATCGGAAGGCACAAGAGTGCCATCACTCCGAGGATGATCAGGAAGCCGGTCTTCCAATCGGTGTTGGGCGCGTTGCGGAAGTTCATGCCCAAGAAGCCCGTCACCAGCGTGGCCACGATGAGGATGGCGCCCCAGGCCGCGATCTTCTGCTGCACGAGGTTCATCTGGTTCGACGTGACCGCGAGATCGGCGTCGCGGAGCCCGGTGAGCACGTCGCGCTGCGACTCCGAAAGATCGGCGGCGCGGAGCACGTGGTCGTAGAGGTCCTGGAAGTGCGCGATGGCCGATTCGCTGATGTCGGGATCATCTCGCCGGAGCAGTTGGCCTACGACCTCGCGCAGGGGGAGCGTGGCGCGGCGAAAGCGCATGAGCGCCTTGCTCAAGTCGAACAGCTCACGCGGCCGACCGCGTCGGATGCGGTCGATGGTGTCGTCGAGCACGACTTCCTGGAGCGCATCGAGCCGGTCGTCGACCGCGTCGTTGACGAGAAAGTAACGATCGACGACCACATCGAGCAGCGCCCACAGCAGGTAGCCCTCGTCGGTCGTTCCCGGCTCGGTCCGTTGACGCTCGAACGATCGGCGCACCGCATCGATCGGAAACGTGCCGCGCTCGGCGTTCTCGGGTGTCTGGCACACCGAGAGCAACCAGCCGGCACCGAACACCACGTCGATCTCGCGAGTCACCAGCTCGACATCTCCGGTCGCCTCTTCGAGATCTCCCACGAGCTCACAGTCGTGCACCGCCACATGGAAGTGGTCCTCGTAGTGGTCCAGCTTCGTGCGTTGCTCGCCATGCTCCAAGTCTTCGAGGATGAACTTGTGGAGCTGGAGCTGCGTTCCCAGCGCATCGAGCTCTGCGGTGCTCGGGCCGTCGCACGAGATCCACAGCAGTGTGTCCGGCGCCACCTCGGGGAAGGGCTCGAGGTCGACGACTTCGGGGGCATCGACGCCTTCTCGGTATCGCAGCGCTTGGATCACGGACCGAGCCTACGACTGGTTTCCCCGCTTTCGGCGCTGCGCGCCCGGCCGCTCGGGCCGTGGTGAGCGCAGGTACGATCCCGCGATGGCTATCGATGCTCCCGAGATGACTGCTGAAGCGCTGCGCGCACAAACCCTGGAGTGGCTGCGCGAGCAGCTCCCTGCCGGTTGGATGGAGGCGATCGATGCCGGCGACGACAAGGCGTGGTTGAAGCTCCGCGCCGGGCTCGAGTACGGCGAGTGGTGCACGCGCTTCGGCGAGTCGGGGTACGCCACCCCTACCTGGCCGAAGGAGTACAACGCGGGACTGTCGCTGAGCCCGGTCGAGGCCAAGCACGTCAACGAGGTTCTGAACCACTACAAGGTGCCGCGTCCCTTCAACATCATCGGCATCGGCATGGGCGGCCCCACGCTCATCACCTGGGGGACCGAGGAGCAGAAGACGAAGCTCCTGCCCGGTCTCGCCACGAACCAGGAGATCTGGTGCCAGCTGTTCTCGGAGCCGAGTGCCGGGTCGGATGTTGCCGGACTCTCCACGCGCGCGGTGCGCGACGGCGATGAGTGGGTCGTCTCGGGTCAGAAGGTCTGGACAACGCTTGCGCACATCGCGCGCTGGGGGATGCTGGTCGCCCGTACGAATCCCGACGTGCCCAAGCACAAGGGCCTCACCTACTTCGTGCTCGACATGCAGGCGCCCGGTGTGGATGTGCGTCCGCTAGTGCAGATCACCGGCGATGCCGAGTTCAACGAAGTGTTCATGGAGGACGTGCGCATCCCCGACAGCATGCGCGTCGGGCCCGAAGGCGAAGGTTGGCGCGTCGCAGTGACCACGCTCATGAACGAGCGTGTCGCGTTGTCCGGCGCCGGCTCGCTCTCGGGTGACTCGGTGGGTGGCAGCGCCGTGGAGCGCCTGCTCGCTCGCCACACCGACATCGCCGACCCGCGAATGCGTCAGCGACTTGCGCAGGCCTACATCGACGGCAAGCTCATCCGTTGGAACAACCACCGCGCGGCCGACCGCCGCAAGCGTGGCGCCGAGGCTGGACCCGAGGGCTCGATCACCAAGCTCATGCAGGCCGAGTACAACCAGCGGCTCCAGAAGCTCGCGATCGATCTGGAAGGCGCAGGCGGGATGGCTTGGGAAGGCACCGGGCTCATGGGGACGGGCGACGGGAACCCGGCCTGGGTGACTACCGACAGCGATGCTGAGCGCGACATCGCCCGTGGATTCTTGCGCGCCCAGGCGAACACGATCGAGGGCGGTACATCCAACGTGATGCGCAACATCCTCGGCGAGCGCGTGCTCGGTCTCCCCAAGGAACCCGACAGCTCACGCGACCTGCCCTGGAAAGACGTGCCCCGCTCGGGCTGAGCGCGCGGCGCCGAAAGCACATGCGGGCGTGAAGAGGTCTACTGCGTGAAAAGGTCGCTGCATCGCTTCCTGCGGCGGCGTGGAGCCACCTCTGCCGAGATCGAGAACGCGATCGGTCACGACTACCTGTCGTTGCTCGTCCTCGATCGGGCGATCATGCCCGGGACCCGCTCGTACACGATGCGTCAGCTCGCCGAGCGAGCGGGAACCGATCTTGCCACCGCACAAGCGCTGTGGCGTGCGATCGGGTTCCCCGATCTCGACGACGACCTCCCGGTGTTCACCAAGTCGGATGTCGAGGCGCTGGAAGTGTTCGTGGAAAGAATCCGCAGCGGTTCGGTGTTCGAGTGGACTCTCGAGCGAGCGTTGTCGCAAGCACGCGTGCTCAGCTCGTCGTTCGCCCGCGTCGCCGATTCGGAGACCGACGAGCTCACACACTCGGTGCACCTGGCCCGAGCCGCAGGCCTCGACGACGAACAGATTGCGCTCGCACTCGCGGAACGCTTGGACTTCGAGGGGATCGCTCGGCTCGTCGACCACGCGCATCGCCTCCAGCTCCGGGCCGCGATCTGGCGTCGCTTGGCTGGCGTCGATGCGACCACACCCGGGTCGGTCACAGGAGCGGTGGGTTTCGTCGATCTGGTCGGGTACACGGCGCTGGCGGAGAACCTCGACGATGACGATCTCGGTGCTCTCGTGGCCCGGTTTTCCGATGTTGCGCACGACACCGTCGTGAACGAAGGGGGTCGCATCGTCAAGACGATCGGCGACGAGGTGATGTACGTGTGTGACACGGCAACTGCGGCGGCCGTGATCGCGGTGCGGCTCACGGAGCGATCATCAGGCGACGAGCTGTTGCCGTCGGCTCGCGCGGGCGTGGGATTCGGCTCGCTGCTCGCTCGGGAAGGCGACTACTTCGGCCCGGTTGTCAATCTGGCCAGTCGCTTGACCGACATGGCTCGCCCTGGTCAGGTGCTCGCATCCGTGGAGATCGCCGCGGCGTTGGCACCTGCGGCGGGGGTGGTCGCGCGCCGTCGTGGCTCTCGGCGGCTTCGCGACATCGGCCGAGTCGAGGTCTTCAGTCTCGAATCGGGCTGAACCCACCCGTTCAGTCTTGCGGGCGGTTAGGCCTTGCAGCGGGTGCCGCGCGGCGGGAGCTCGAGTGTGAGCAAGTAACGATCCACCGTGTCGTCGATGCACGCGATCTCCTGCGAGTAGGCCGTGTGCTGCGTGCCGTCGAGGGTCAAGATGCGCGAACCGCGCAGGCGTCGGCGCAGTTCGATGGCACCGTCGTAGGGCGTCACGGGATCGTCGGTGACGCCCACGAGAAGGACCGGAGGTGTTGCACGCGAGCGGACGTCACCGAGTTGCTCCGACGCGGCGGGCTGTGGGAGTCGTGCGTCGCACCCAAGGGGCGATCCGGCAAATGCCGGTCCGAACACCGGGAAGCGCCGACTCAGGCCTTCGAACGTGAGGCGGAACGCGTTGAACGAGACGCGGTGAGACGGTTGATCGGCACAGTTGATGACGCTGATCGCCTCTTGGATGTTGTCGTACGTGCCGTCGTCGCGCCGCCCGAGGAGCGCGTCGGCGAGAGTTCTGAGCAAGTCGCCGTCGCGGTCGTCATCGGCCGCACGTAATGCCTCTGCCAGGGTCGGCCAGAGCTGCGGTGCATACAAGGCAGCGAGCATCCCGACGTAGAACTCCGATACGCCGACGACGCGCAGATCGCGACTCGCGAGCGTGAGTCCGGCTTCGAACCGGTCGCGGAGCCCTAGAAGCGCCGCTCGCGGATCGCCGTCGGAGTGATAGGCGCACTCGGTATCGGCTGCGCAATCGGCGAGAAAGGCATTGAGCGCGCCTTCGAACCCTTTGGCGTTCCCGCGTTGGCGTTGCTGTGGGGTGGTGGAGAGGTTGACGGCGGAGTCGAGCACGAGCGCCCGAACCTGTCTCGGGAACTCTTGTGCGTACACGGCACCGATGACGGTTCCGTACGAGTAGCCGAGGAACGAGAGCTGGCGATCGCCGAGTGCCGCCCGGAGGCGGTCGAGGTCGCGAGCGACGTTGCGCGTCCCCACGCGAGCGAGCCAGCTCCCGTGGCCGACGATGCAGGCGCCGATCAGGTCGACGGAGAACGCGCTGCCGTCGTAGAACCCGGCGAGCTCTTCCTCGCTGTCGGGCGTGACGTCTTCAGAGGCTGCTCGCTCGTAGGTCTCGTCGTCGACGCAATCGATCGGACGCGAGTCGCCGGTGCCTCGGGGGTCGAAGCTCACGATGTCGAACCGGGCACGGACGGCATCCGGCAGGGCGGTGTACGCCACCCGCATGTGCTCGGTGCCGGGGTCGCCGGGACCGCCGTAGTTGATGACCAGGCTGCCGATGCGGGCGCTCGGGTCGGTGGCCGGCCGGCGGATGACGGCGATGCCGACCTGGGCACCATCGGGTATCGAGTAGTCGACGGGCACCTCGAGCTTGGCGCACTCGAATCGGTTGCCGCAGGTGCGCCAGTCGAGCGCGGCGCCGGTCGATGCGCCGGTCGATGCGCCGGTCGATGCGCCAGTCGATGCGCCAGTCGATGCGGACGTTGGTGCACTCGACACGGTCAGCGCCGCGACGATGAGCGCGACGATGAGCGCGACGAGGAGGAGGGCAACTTGGGGACGGCGTGGCACCTTCGGACTGTATCGACCGCGCCAAGTAACCTGGCCCTCGATGACGCAGTCGCGAGGCTTTCCCGTCGATCGCGACGGGTCTCCCTTGTGCGTGCTGAGCGTGCACGCGCACCCCGATGATGAAGCGTCGAAGGGCAGCGCCACGATGGCGCGCTACCACGAAGAGGGCATCCACACCGTGCTCGTGTGTTGCACCGGGGGCGAAGCCGGCGACATCCTCAACCCGGCCGTCGATACGCCGGAAGTGCGCGCGAATCTGGCTGAAGTCCGCCTGAAAGAGCTCCACGCCAGCGCGGACGCGATCGGGTACGACACCGTGCACATGCTCGGCTACCACGACTCCGGCATGCCCGACACCGAGGTCAATCATCGGGCCGACAACTTTGCCAACGCACCGCTCGACGAGGCGGTGGAGCGATTGGTGCGGATCATTCGAGCGGAACGGCCGCAAGTGATTGTCACCTATGCCGAAGATCGTGAGTTCTACCCACACCCCGATCACATCCGAGTGCACGAGATCTCGGCGCCGACCTTCGATGCTGCAGGCGACCCCGATCGGTTTCCGGACGCGGGCGACCCGTGGCAGCCGTCGAAGATGTACTACACGGGCTTCTCTCGTAAGCGCGTGCAGTCGCTGCACGACGCGATCATCCAACGGGGCGAAGAGAGCCCATATGCCCAGTGGTTCGAGCGCGGCTTGCCCGATGGCGACGAGAAGTTCACCACGTTCGTCGAGGTCGGCGACTGGTTGCACCATCGCCGCGCTGCACTCCTGGCCCACCGCACTCAGGTCGATCCCGACGGGCATTGGATGCGGTTACCCGACAGTGTTGTGCGGGAGGTGTTCCCGTGGGACGAGTACATCCTCGCCGCCTCACGAGTGGGCGAGGTGTCTCCACCCGACACCGAAGACGATCTCTTCGCCGGAGTGCGCTCGCCGGCTGCAGCCCGCACTCGATAGGAGCTCCATGCCCCAGTACTTGACCCAGGAGTGGCTCGATGAAGCACGCGAGCTAACGAAGGATCAGCCGGAACGTCCGGGCGCGTCGACCACGATCCAGTACGTGGTGAACAGTGGTCCCGACGGGACCATCAAGTACTACTGGGTGCTCGAGAACGGTCGCTTGCTCGAGTCGCAAATCGGTGAGATCGCCGAGCCCGAGGTCACCATGACGCTGAGCTACGACGACTCGGTGAGCATCCAGCGGGGTGAGCTCGACCCGAACGCCGCGTTCATGCAGGGTCGCATGAAGGTTGCCGGGAACATGGGCAAGGTCATGGCGCTCATGCCACTGACGATGTCGCCCGAGTACAAAGCCGTGCAGGAACAGATCCGGGCGATCACCCAGTACTGACGACGTCTAGGAAATGCGCTCGATGATCGTGCCGGTGCCGAGCCCGCCACCGCAGCACATCGTGATCAGCCCGAACGTGCCGTCGATCCGCTCGAGCTCGTGGAGTGCCGTCGTGATGAGCCGCGCACCGGTGGCCCCGACCGGGTGACCGACCGCGATCGCGCCGCCGTTCGGGTTCACGCGCTCCATGTCGGGGTGGATCTCGCGTTCCCACGCCAGCACGATCGAGGCGAATGCCTCGTTGATCTCGACGGTGTCAATGTCGTCGATCGTAAGACCGGTGCGATCCAGAAGTCGTCGGGTGGCATCGATCGGTCCGGTGAGCATGAGGACCGGGTCGACGCCGACCAGGCACTGGTCGACGACCCGGGCGCGCGGCTTTACGCAGAGCTCGCGGGCGCGCGCCGCCGACATCATCAGTAC
>CAMDCC010000146.1 GCA_945889545.1 Bifidobacterium breve
TCCAGACCGAGGGGGTGGGATGCCGCTCGAAGGGATTCGGGTGCTGGACCTCACGGCGTGGTGGGCGGGGCCCGCCGCAACGACGATGCTCGCCAACCTCGGCGCCGACGTCATCAAGATCGAGTCGATCACTCGGCCCGACTTCATGCGGTACACAAGCGTCAAGCCGCCGACGTTCGACGGGTGGTGGGAGTGGGCGCCGCTGTACCACGGCGCGAACAACTCGAAGCGCGGCATCACACTCGACCTCACCCGCCCCGAGGGGCGTGCGCTGCTCCTGCGCATGTGTGAGAGCGCGGATGTGATCCTCGACAACTTCACGCCGCGCGTGATGGAGCAGTTCGAGCTCGACTGGGAGCATGTGAGTGCCGTAAACCCGCGACTGATCCAGGTTCGCATGCCCGCCTATGGGCTCGGCGGACCATGGCGCGACCGCACGGGGTTCGCTCAGACCATGGAAGCAATCACGGGGATGGCGTGGGTCACCGGTTGGCCCGACGGTCCACCCGTCATCCCTCGGGGCACATGCGATCCCCTCGCCGCTCAGCACGCCGTCTTCGCCACGTTGCTCGCGTTGCGCGACCGCGAGGAGTCGGGTGAGGGGCGCTTCGTCGAAGTCACCATGATCGAAGCGGCGCTCAACATCGCGGCGGAGCAACTCGCTGAGTACGGCGCCACGGGTGAAGTGCTCGGACGGACGGGGAATCGTGGTGCCGCGGCCGCACCACAGAACCTCTACGCGTGTGAAGGCCACGAAGAATGGCTCGCGCTGGCGATCGAGACCGACGAACAGTGGGACAGGCTCCGTGAGTTCCTCGGCACACCGACGTGGGCCGACGACGCAGCGCTCAACACGGCTGACGGCCGCCAAGCCGCGCACGATCAGATCGACGAGGAGATCGAGCGGTTCTGCAAGGACCGTGACGCCAGCACGCTGGCGATGGACCTCGCGGCGCAGGGCATCCCCGCCGGATACGTCACCGACGGACGCGACATCGCCTTCAACCCGCAGATGCTGCACCGTGGCTTCTTCGAGGTCGAGGACCACCCAGTGACCGGCCCACACAACATCCCCACGGTCCCCTTCCGGTACGCACGCCACGACAACGGCTGGGTACACCGGCCCGCGCCCACGCTCGGCCAGCACAACGACGAGGTGCTGCGCGAGCTGCTCGGGCTGTCCGACGACGAGCTCGCCGCGCTGCGCGCGGATCAGCTCATCGGCGAACGACCGGTCGGCGTATGAGCCCCATGTCGACCTCCTCTCCCGCGTCTGCCCCAGACTGGGGCTGGGCCACCGAGTACGAGAACGTCAGCGGCGAAGTCGCCATCTGCGGCGTCGGCGAGTCTGATCACTCGAAGGCATCGGGGCGCACGACGCGCGACATCGTCGGCCAAGCCGTGGAGCGGGCCCTCGCCGATGCCGGACTCGAACCCCGCGACGTCGACGGCCTCATGTACATCTCGATGCCCGACCAGATGGACGTAACCGCGTTCCACGAGTACTTCGGCACCGACCACGACATATGGGAATCAAGAGGCGGCGGCGGCATGACCCACGCGGGCGCTGCGCCGTACGAGGCTGCGCACGCACTCCGCGATGGCTTGGCCCGCGTGATCCTCAATACGTTCGGTGTGGCTTGGGCTACGCAGCGCTCGAACATGGTGGGCGGCCCGGGCGAATCACACGCGCAGGAGCTGTTCAAGCAGAACCTCGAGATCCCGATGGGCTGGTTTCCACAGCCCGTGTACTTCGCCACCGTGGCCCGGCGGCACATGTTCGAGTTCGGCACCACGCAGGAGCAGCTTGGTGCCATCGCTGTCGCCCAGCGTCGCAACGCGAACCACACTCCGACTGCGGTGATGCACGACCGCACGCTCACGATGGAGCAATATCTCGCTGCCCCCACGATCGTGGCGCCGTTCCGCAAGGAGGACTGCTGCCTCATCTCGGACGGCGGTGGCGCGTTCCTCATGACCACCGCCGAACGCGCGCGCGACATGGCGAAGCCGGTCGTCGAAGTGGCAGGCGTCGGTCTCGGCAACTCGTCGACGGGCACGCACTGGGCCCAGCAATGTGCATTCACGTCGACGCCGCAGGTGTTCGCTGCGCCGGTGGCATTCGCGATGGCCGGCGTGACCCACGACGACATCGATCTGTACACCTGTTACGACCCGTTCACGATTCACACGTTGATGCAGCTCGAGGACAGCGGCTTCTGCCCGAAGGGCGAAGGCGGTGCGTTCGTCGAGGGCGACATCTTGAACTTCGACTCCGGCAAGCTGCCTACGAACACCCACGGCGGGTTGCTCTCCCACGCGTACGTGCTCGGCATCGCGCACGTCGTGGAAGTGGTGCGCCAGGTGCGCGGCGAGGCTGCGGCACAGGTTCCGGGTGCCGAGATCGGCATCTACGGCGGCTACACCGGACCGCAAGCCTCCACCCTCATCCTGCGCCGGGCCCGCTGATGAACAGGACGCTCTGATGGACGTTCGACCGGCGTTCCCGCTTCCCGATACCGAATGGGAGCCGATCCGCGAGTTTTGGGCCGGTGCCTCGCGTCAGGAGCTGCGGATCCCGAAGTGCGACGCGTGTGGACGCCTCTGCTGGTACCCGCGCGAGAAGTGCCGTCACTGTCAAGCCACGTCGTTCGCCTGGCAGACCGTGAGTGGGCGCGGCACGCTCTTCTCGTGGGTGGTGGTCACTCACGCCTTTCTCCCCCAGTTCGCCGACCTCGTGCCGTTCGCGCCTGCGCTCGTGGCGTTGGAGGAAGACCCGGCCGTCCGACTCGCGACTCGCATCGTCGACTGCGACCTCGACTCGATCGACTTCGAGATGCCGGTCGAAGTGACGTTCCGGCCGATCTTCTTCACTGGCGTGGACGGCGAAGTCACGGCACCCCTGTTCGTGCCCGCCCGATGAGCACCATCGACATTCCGCGCTTTATCGAGCCCGACACCTTCATCCCGGTCGAACCCAAGTGGTGGGGCTCGAACTTCGGTGGAATGGTGGTGTTCGGTGTGGTCGCGGCGCGCTGTCGCTCGCGCCTCATACGGGGTGGCTTCAAGCTCGCCGTGGTCGTGCACGTGGTCGAGGCCGTGTACTCCTACGACCGAGCGCGCCGCGCCGGGTTCCACACGAGCGCCGGGCGCTGGGCACTCCAGACGCTGGGCGTGGGTTTCCCGTCGCTCACCGCTTTGAGCCGAGCGATCGCCGACACGGCTAGCGAGCGAGTTCCGGCCACATCCTGACGGCGTTGTCGCCGAGGTACCCGGCGCGGTGCTCGTCGGAGAGCTTGGCCGCGCCTTTGCGCCCCCATTCGACGAGCTCGGCATACGGACGGTCGTGGGTTTGGGAGTAGTCGGACCCCCACATCAGTCGCCCTTCGAATCGTGCCGCCAACTCCGCGACGATCTCCGCGGGATCGCCGTGCTCCGCCATGAGATCAAGCACGTTTGACGACACCTTGAGCCACAGGTTCGGGAACTCGGCGAGCACGGAAAGCGCGTCAGGAACACCCTTCGCGTACTTTGCGAACGCGCAGTGGTCGAGTGCGATCGGGATCGATGGGATGGTAGGCAGCGCGGCCGCGAGCTCTTCCAATCGGTTGTCGAGGATGCAGACAACGGCCGGTACACCGAGTGCCGCGATCTCCTCCCAGAGGGAGTGCGGCTCCGCGAGGCTTCCCTTCTCGAGCGCCACCCATCGGATGCCGCGCAGGCCTTCATCACGAACTGCGTGTCGGGCAGCTGTGATCGGATCGTCTGCGGTGATATCCACGACGGCCACACTCGTGCATCGTTCGGGAAACCGCCGTGCGCTCTCGGCGCAATACCGGTTATCGAAGCTGTACGCAGTGAAGGCCTGTACGAGCACTGCCGCGTCGACACCAGCAGCGCTCATGACGTCGAGCAGGCGCTCCACCGGGCAGCCGTCGGTGCGGTACCAAGCATCGGGCGGACCGCTCGGATTCAGCGGGAACCGTTCCTCATCGGGACTAATTACGTGCATGTGCGTGTCGACGTGCATCACGTTTCCCCGGCGATTGCCGGTTGTGAGGTGAGCAGCGCGTCGGCATGCACCGGTACCCCTTTGTCGATCGACTCGTTCAGGGGCTCCATAGCGTCGAAGATGAACACAGCGAAGAGGGCGAAGGCGAAGATGATCGAGCCACCCCCGATCACCGTTGCCCGCAGCCCAACCAGCTCACTGATTGCTCCACCTGTAAGCGCACCAAGCGGCACGCCCGCCATCAGCCCCATCAGGTAGATCGACAGCACCCGCCCTCGGTGGCTCTCTTCGACCCCGGCTTGGATGGTCGTGTTCAGCGACACCGCGATGAACATGTACGCAGCCCCCATGGCGGCGAGTCCGACAATGCTCACGGTATACACGGGCGCGCTTCCCAACAGGATTTCGCCCGCGGCGAAAAGGACGAGTCCTGTCATCGCAAGCCGTGATCGCCGAACGCGGTCGCCGAACGCGAGCGAGAAGAAGGTCCCGCATACCGCGCCGAACCCAAACGCGGCCACCATGAATCCGTACTCGGCCTTTCCCACATCAAACACCCGACGCGCGAGTGGTGCGCAGAGCTGGATCACCGACGATCCAAAGAACGACACGACCAGGATCGTGACGACGGGGATCACGAGCGCGCGACGCTCGCGTACGTATCGCACTCCCGCACGGAAGTGCTCGAGCACCCGCGGCGCTTCCGCGGCAATCTCGACGTCGCGCGGATGGATGGCGATGAGCGCAACGACGACGAGCATGAACGACACGGCATTGAAGAGGAACGCCGTGCTTGGGCCGAATTCAGCCAGGACGACACCGGCGAGCGCGGGGCCGAACGCCCGGGCCGCGGTGAACTGCACGGAGTTGAGTCGGATGGCGCTGAACATATTCTCGTGGGGCACGAGCTGTGGGATGAAGGACTGCCATGCCGCGAGGCCGAGCCCCGCGCCAAGGCCCGAGACGAGCAGAAGCGCGACGATCGATCCCGGACTGGCCGCACCCGACACCCAGAGCGCGTAGAGCCCGAACGCGGCCACCATCATGATTCCTTGCGCGACCAACACCAGTTGCTTGCGCGGGTACCGATCGGCCAGTGACCCCGAGATCGGCCCCATCACCAACGACGGACCGAACGCCATGAAGGCCGCGAAGCCCACCCAGGTCGCCGAATGGGTCATGCGGAGGATCACGAACGGCACCGTGATCGTCTGCATCCAGTTCCCGGAGTTGGAGACGATGGCCGCGCACCAGAACACGCGGTAGTCCCGAGAGCGAAACGCTGCGAACGCGCCGGGAAGCTCGCCGCTCACGAGTCCATGCCGAGCGCGTTAAACGGCCCGGCCAGGTATCCCCCGTCGATCACAAACTCCGAACCAGTGCAGTACGCGCTGGCATCCGATCCGAGCCAGCACACGAGCTCGGCCACCTCTTCGGGCTCCCCGATCCGACCGAGCGGGTTCGACGATGCGAGCGCGGGGCGCATGTCGAAGCCACCCCAGCTCTCGGGCTGGACCATCGGCGTGTCGATCGGTCCGGGGTGCACCGAGTTCACGCGAATCCCCTGACGCCCGAGCTCGAGTGCGGCAACCTTGGCCAACCCGCGAAGTCCGAACTTGCTCGTTGCGTACCCGGCGATACCACCCGCACCGACGAAGCCGTTCACCGACGAGATGAGCACGATCGATCCCCCATGTCCGTCCCCACTCATGTCACGGCCCATGTGTGGTGCCGCGGCACGGATGCCAAGGAACGCGCCGATCAGGTTGACATCGAGCACCCGGCGGTACTCGTCGGGATCGGTGTCGACGATCGGCCGCGGCATCGGCGAGATACCCGCGTTGCTCACGAGGATGTCGAGCCCACCGAAGCGATCGACGGCAACCGCGACGGCTGCGTCCCAGTCGGCTTCGCTCGTGACGTCGAGATGGCAATACGCGGCACGGTCGCCGATCTCGCCAGCGACTGCTTCGCCCTCATCGTTGAGCACGTCGCCGAGCACCACGCTCGCGCCCTCTGCGGCGAACAGTCGCGCCTCCGCAGCGCCTTGGCCCCGGGCCGCGCCGCTGATGATCGCAACCTTTCCAGCGAGGCGTGTCCCGTCGAGTCGCGTCACCTCAGGCGAGCGTGTCGGGGACGTGGTCGAGCTTGTACAGCGCCTTGCAGTTGTCGTGCAGCATGGCCTTGACCTGATCCTTGGGCACGCCGCGGAAGTTGCGCTCGATCGACGTCCGGTTGTTGGGCCACTCGGTCCCGGTGTGCGGGTAGTCGGTGGACCACATGATGTGCTCCAGGTTCAGTCGATGCCGTAGCTCGATGCCGACGGTGTCGACCATGAACGTGGCCCAGAAGTTCCGGTAGAAGATCCGACTCGGCATCGTGTGCATCTGCTCGGCACCACCGGTGAACCACCGGTACCGCAGGAACATGTCGTCGACCTGCTCGAGCAAGGTGGGAATCCACCCGATGTTCGCTTCCACCAGTAGCAGCTTGAGCTTGGTGAATCGCTCGAAGATCCCCGAAAAGATCAGGTCGCAGACGACGGGCAACGTGTTGGCCCCCGCCTTGCTCGCACCGGCAACGCCCATGAACGCGAGCGAATCCATCGCGGGCGGCTTCGAAACCGCAGCGCCCTTCACGAAACTGCCGATGTGCGCCGCGACAGGTATGTCGGCGTCCTGCACGAAGGACCAAAAGGGATCGTCCTCTGGCGTCGGGTCGAGACTCCCGTTGGGAAATGCCGACGCCACCACACCCCGGTGCCCGAGCTTCAAACAATGCTTCGCCTCGTCGATGGCATCGTCGACGCTCGTGGTGGGCAGGATCCCCTGCCCGATGAGGCGACCTTCGGAGCCTTCGCAGAACTCGGCGAGCCATTCGTTGTACGCACGCACGCACGCCCGCTGGAGCTCGCGGTCGGCACCGTAGACCTTTGCACCCCCCAACGTGACGCTCGGGTACAGCACTTGGAGCCAGATGCCGTCGGCATCCATGTCGGCGAGTCGGGCCAAGGTGTCGAAGCTCCCCGGTCGCATCTCGGCGTAGGTGATGCCGGAAGCCTTGAACTGGAGGTAGGACAGGCCGGCCGTGGCAGTAAGGCCGACCGGGCGCATCGACTTGCCGTCGTCGAACGACCACACATCGCCGTTGTCGGTGTGCACGACCTTGGGCGCGCGCTCGCGCAGCTTCGCTGGCACTCGGGTCTGCCACGTATCGGGCGGCTCGTTCACGTGCGCGTCGGCATCGAGGATCGGATAGTCGATGCTGGCGACCTCGCTGAAGATGTCCTGGCTCATATCCCCCACTCTCCGCCCTGCGGGCGAGGCCGCTCGGGCCACGCTCACTACAACGCAGGGTACCTGCGTCGCAGTGACGCTCGCTTTGGGCGCGCAATCCGACCACTTGCGGCTGCGGGCCGCAACTGCGAGGGTCGGCCCCGCATGTCGACCGCCGCTTCTGTCCAGGGAACGTGCGATCCACGGTTCTCCGG
>CAMDCC010000147.1 GCA_945889545.1 Bifidobacterium breve
GATCGCGACCTCGAGGATCCGGCTCGTCTCGCCGAGGGTGAGGCGCCCATGAGCCACCGCGACAAATGCAGCGAACATCGTGAGCTGCAGCGTGGTGAGCACCTCGGCGCGGTCGGCGATCTCCGCTCCAGCCAGGGCGAGTGTCATCCACTCCTCGAAGGCTTCGTCGATGACCGGCCGCAGAGGGGCGATCGCCGGATCCGACGAGGCAAGTGCAAGCGCCGTCGCCTGCACCACGTCGCCAGTGCTCGCCGCACCCTCGATCGCCCTTCGGAACACGCTCGCCACCCGAGCCGCCGCAGTGGCGCCGCGGGGTGGCCGGACGCGCAGCCGTTCGGTGAGCGCGTGCAACCCGGCGACGTACGCCTCGGCGTACACGTGCTCCTTCGAGGCGAAGTAGGTGTAGGCGGTGGCCGTCGACACGTTCGCCGCAGCAGCGATGTCGCGCATGGTCAACGATTCGATGGGCTGTGTGCGCGCGAGCTCGACCGCCGCGTCGAGCACCCTTTGACGAGTGAGTGCGGCGTCGGCCCGCAATGGCCGACGCGTCGCCACTCGAGTGGCCGACTTCACGGCTTCCGGCCCCGCACCTGGATCGAGAGTGGACCGAGCATCACGAACCCGGGCGTACGCGCCTGCGCGAGTGCGGCGTCGAAGTCGGTGGCGCTGATCACGCCGGCATCGACGAGACGATCCCGAACGTGCTCGACAGCAAGGAACCACCACTCGGCACTGTCCTCGCCGCCGCGCATCGTCTCGGCCTCACCCGTCGCCTCGAGCTCGGTCATGCCGCGATCCCGCAGCAACCCGAGCACGCGGGTGCCAAAGTTTGGGTCGCGATACTCCTGGTAGGCAGCCGCCATGCACATCACGGCGTGGAGCGAGTTGAGCGGTTCCGGCAACGGCTGCGCCTCGAACGCACGCATGTCGGCCTCCTCGACCACGAGCCACCCGCCTGGCCGCAGCGCGGCAAGCAGCCGATCCAACACCTCCTCCCGTTCGGCGATGTGTTGGAGCACCGCGCGCGCGTGCACGAGATCGAAGTGGGCGTCGGGCAGCGGATCGCGAGTGATGTCGTGCTGGCGCACCTCGGTGTTGCCGACGGGGTCGCCGTGGAAGCGCAGATCCACGTCGGTCGAGAGCACGGAACCCGTAGCCCCGACGATGTCAGCCATCCACGCTGAGATCGTGCCGGCACCAGCGCCCACCTCGAGGCACCGCCACCCTTCGCTGATCCCGATGGCGCGCAGCGCGTCGATCGTTCCCGGATCCTTCCAACGTGCGAGCACTCGTAAGCGCTCGTACTCGCGCGCTGCGGTCTCTACGTCTTCGGCGATCGTGTACGTGGCGTCGGGATCGCCGTGTTGCGTGTCCGATGTCACGACTTCACTCGATCCGCCCTCAACCGATCGACGGCGACGGGATCGCCGTCGACGTAGAACTGGCGCGCCCACTTGCGGAACCGGACGATCGGGCCGTCGTCGGGTGCGAGCGCCGGCGGGTCCACCCACACCTTGTGGTCGAAGATCACGATGTCCTCTTCCATCTGCCTGCGCAGGTCGCGCACGAGGGCATCGCCCACGCGCTCGGTGCGGCTGCGTGCTTCCTCGGAGTCGCCGAGGATCTCGAACTTGTAGAGCTTGATCGAACGCGTGCGCTCCCAGTCGATCGGCGTCGAGAGGTTTACGAACAGCGCGGGGGTGATCCCCGAGAAGCGCGCGACGGCGAACCCTGGGCCCCACGAGTCGGTATCGATCCGACCGGCCTGCGGACCACGCGGCGTCGAGAAGTTCACCTTCGAACGCAGTCGACTGAGGTAGCCGTCGTACTCGAGGCTCTCGACCTCAGGTACGTCGGCGGCACCGTGCACCGTGCGCAGGTGGATGTAGTCGGGTCCGTTCTCGGCCATCTCCTGCCATGGGCATCGCACATCCCACTCGCCGCGCAGGTAGCCGGTCCACGCCGGGTCGTTCGCCTCCGCGAGTTCGGGGATCTCCCACATCGGGGCGTCACCGCGCGGGTGGTACCAGAACATGATGAGGCCGTTGCGGTCGATCGTCGGGTACGAGCCCACGCGCGCCTTGCGGTTGGGTTGATCCGCGTATGGGATGCGCACGTTGTTGCCGTCGCCGTCGTACTCCCACCAGTGAAACGGGCAGATGAGGTTGCAGCCTTCGACGCGTCCGCCGTACCCGAGGTGCGCACCCATGTGTGGGCAGTACGCATCCATCACGTGGGGCGCACCGTCCTCGCCGCGCCACACGACGAGGTCGCGCGCCAGCCAACGCAGCGTGCGCACCTCGCCAACCGCAACGTCGTCGGAGTACGCGCCGAAGTACCACGCGAACGGGAACGCTCGGTAATACGGGAACCGCTCCAGTGAGGTCATCGGGCTCGGCTCGATGGGTCCACTGCGTGACAACGCCTGCAGCGGTGTCTGCCCCTCGAACGACCGGATCCGCGCCGACATCGCTGAGGCAAACGCTTCAGAGGTCACGCCGCGCACCCTAGAACCGAACCTGGACAGGTGTCCAGCATCGGGGTGGCGTTGATCGTCGCGTTACCTTGGCGCCGTGACCGACAACCTCAAGTTGGGATTGCAGTTCGGGTACTGGACCGCGGCACCACGTCCGGCGCGCGAGCTCGTGGAGCTGGCGACTCAGGCCGAGGACACCGGCTTCGACTCGATCTGGACCGGTGAGTCGTGGAGCTCCGACGCGTTCTCCCCGCTCGCGGCCGTCGCCGCAGCGACCTCGCGCGTGAAGCTCTGCACCGGCATCGCCCAGATCTCGGCCCGCACACCCACGGCCATGGCCATGCACGCGATGACACTCGATGGCCTGTCGGAAGGGCGCGCGTGCGTGGGCATCGGCGTCAGCGGACCACAGGTGGTGGAGGGCTGGTACGGCCGACCGTTCTCCAAGCCCCTCGCCCGCACGCGCGAGTACGTGGAGATCATGCGGCGCGCGTTGGCGCGCGACGTGCCGGTCGAGGCACCCGGACCGCACTACCCACTCCCCTACACCGGCGAGGGCTCGGTCGGGCTCGGCAAGCCGTTGAAGATGATCACGCACCCGCGCCGCGCCGACGTCCCGATCTTCCTCGGCGCCGAAGGACCGAAGAACGTCGCACTCGCGGTCGAGATCGCCGACGGGTGGGTGCCGCTGTACTTCTCGCCATACCGACCCGAGGTGTACGCGGAGCAGCTCGCCGCGGTGAATCCGGGCTTCGAGATCGCGGTGAACGTGTCGGTGAGCATCGACGACGATGTGGCGAACGCGCTGTGGCCGATCAAAGCTGCGCTCGGCTTCTACATCGGCGGTATGGGCGCGAAGTCGCGCAACTTCCACACCGAGCTCATGGCGCGCATGGGCTACGAGGAAGAGGCCTTCCACATCCAGGATCTCTTCTTCGAGGGCAAGCGCGACGAGGCCATCGCCGCGGTGCCCGACGCGTTCGCCGACGAGATCGCGCTCGTCGGGCCCAAGGAGCGGATCGCCGAACGCCTCGACGCTTGGCGCGCCACCCCCGTCACCACGCTCCTCGTCGGCGGCACCGACCCCGACACCATGCGTTTCCTCGCCGACCTCACTCGATAGCCCCGTTCTGACGGGTCGTCAGGTCGTCACCTAGATTTGCGGGCGCATGGACGCCGATCGGCTGCACTACAACCTCGCTGACCTGTTCGAGCACGCGGTCGACCACTTCGGTGATCGCGAGTACCTCGTGTGCGAAGGCGAACGCCGCACGTACGCCGAGATGGAGGAGCGAGCGAACCGGCTCGCGCACCATCTCGCTGCGAACGGTGTGGGCGCCGACGACCACGTCGGCATCTACGCGTACAACTCGGTCGAATGGGTCGAGACGCTGTGGGCCGTGTTCAAGCTGCGCGCCGTGTGGGTGAACATCAACTACCGCTACGTAGAAGAGGAGCTCGCCTACCTCTTCGAGAACGCCGACCTGAAGGCGCTGGTCTTCCAGCGCGAGTTCGCGCCCCGGGTGCGGGGCGTCCTTGATCGCCTGCCTCTGCTCACCCACTCGGTGGTGATCGACGATGGTTCCAGCGCCGACCTGGCCGACCTCGACTCCACGCCGTATGAGACGGCGATGGCCGAAGGCTCGCCCGAACGCGACTTCGCTCCCCGCTCGGGCGACGACCGCTACATCCTCTATACCGGCGGCACGACCGGCATGCCCAAGGGCGTGGTCTGGCGCCAGGAGGACGTCTTCTTCGCGCTGGGCGGCGGCATCGACCCGGTCACGAACACGCGGATCGGGCATCCCGGCGAACTCGTCGAGCAGGCGCTGGCCGCGGGGCCTTCGACGATGTTCCCGCTCGCCCCGCTGATGCACGGCGCAACGCAGTGGGGCGTGATGGCAGGCGCGTTCCGCGGGAACAAGACGGTCTTGGTTTCGAAGTTCGAACCACGACGGGTCTGGGAGCTCATCGCCGAGGAGCAGGTGAACGCGGTGATGATCACGGGCGACGCGATGGCGCGTCCGCTCCTCGAAGCGCTCGACGACCCAGGGATGCCCGATCTCGACCTGTCGGCCTGGTTCTCGTTGGGGAGCACCGCGGCCCTCTTCTCGGCTTCTGTGAAGGACCAGTTCATCGAGCGGTTCCCGAACCTCGTGGTTGCCGAAGCAGTCGGCGCATCGGAGAGCGGATCGAACGGCTACTCGCTCGTGCAGAAGGGCAACACCGCCATGAAAGGCGGGCCGACGGTGACGCCCATCATGGATACCGTCGTGCTCGACGACGATCTCCAGGTGGTGCCGGCCGGCTCGGACATCATCGGCAAGCTCGCGCGCAAGGGCAACATCCCGCTCGAGTACTACAAGGACCCGATCAAGTCGGCCGAGACCTTCGTCACCGCGCCCGACGGCACGCGCTACTCGATCCCCGGCGACTTCGCGACCGTCGGAGCCGACGGTGCCATCACGATCCTCGGGCGCGGTTCGGTGTCGATCAACTCCGGCGGGGAGAAGATCTACCCCGAGGAGGTCGAGGGTGCAGTGAAGTCGCATCCTGAGGTGTACGACTGCACGGTCGTCGGGGTGCCCGACGAGCGCTGGGGTCAGCGCGTCGTCGCGGTCGTGCAGCCGCGCCTTGGCACGACGCCAACGCTCGAATCGATCCAGGAGCACTCCCGCACTCTGATCGCCGGGTACAAGGTGCCGCGCGAGCTGCATCTCGTTGACACCATCCAACGCTCACCAAGCGGCAAGCCCGACTACCGGTGGGCCAGCGACATCGCAACCGCCACGTCTACGTCGGCCTGAGAAGGAGACTCGTCATGCGTACTCGCGCCACCGAGATGTTCGGCATCGACCTGCCGATCTTCGCGTTCAGTCACTGCCGCGACGTCGTCGTCGAGGTGAGCAAGGCCGGGGGCCTGGGAGTGCTCGGCGCACTCGCGTTCACTCCCGATGAGCTCGAGATGGAGCTCAAGTGGATCGACGAGCACATCGACGGCAAGCCGTACGGCGTCGACGTGGTCATGCCCGCGAGCTATGCCGGCCAGGGCGGCGACCTCGACCCAGACCGTATGGCCGAGCAGCTCGCGGAGATGATCCCGCAGGAGCACAAGGACTTCATCGAGAAGGTGCTCACCGCGCACAACGTGCCGCCACTTCCACCCGACGAGGACATCGGCAGCGGGCTCCTCGGGTGGACGCACGAAGGCGCGCGCCCCCAGGTCGACATCTCGCTCGCGCACCCGATCTCGTTGCTGGTGAACGCCCTCGGCCCGCCGCCGAAGGACATCGTCGACGAAGCGCACGAGCACGGGGTGAAAGTCGCCGCACTCGTCGGCTCGGTGCAACAAGCCGAACGTCAGGTGAATCAGGGCGTCGACATGATCATGGCCCAGGGGTACGAGGCCGGGGGACATACCGGCGAAGTCGGCGTGATGGTGCTCGTTCCCGAAGTGGTCGACGCGATCGGAGACCGCGTGCCGGTGCTCGCCGCCGGCGGTGTAGGGAGCGGCCGGCAGATGGCCGCGTCGATGGCGCTCGGCGCTGAAGGCGTGTGGACGGGATCGATCTGGCTGACGACAGCGGAGAGCGGCACAACGCCACTCGTCATGGACAAGTTGTTGGCCGCGAACTCGCGGGACACCGTTCGTTCGCGCGTGCTCAGCGGGAAGCCGGCGCGTCAGCTCCGCACTGCGTGGACCGACGCATGGGAAGGACCCGACTCTCCCGGGTATCTGCCGATGCCGCTGCAATACATGGCGACATCGGTTGCACAGCGGCGGATCGCTCGCGCACAGAACAGCGAGCTGCAAGGCATGCCGGTGGGCCAGATCGTCGGCCGCATGAACTCGGTGCGACCGGTACGCGACGTGGTGTTCGACTTGATCGAAGAGTTCGTCGAAGCAACCGACCGTCTCGACCAGATGCGCGACTCGGAGTAGCGCGCACATGCCCGCTGTCTTCGTCCACGGCGTTCCTGATACCAGCGAGCTGTGGGATCCTTTGCTAGCCGAGCTCACGCGCGCCGACACGATAGCGCTGCGCCTCCCCGGTTTCGGTGCGCCGATTCCCGACGGCTTCGCGTGCACGAAAGAGGAGTACGCAGCGTGGGTGGCTGAGCGCGTGCGCGAGCTCGGTGAGCCGGTCGACCTCGTCGGGCACGACTGGGGCTCCATCCTCGTGCAGCGCATCGCAACCACGACACCCGAGTTGATCCGCACGTACACCCTCTCCGACGGCGTGGTGAGTCCCATCTTCGTGTGGCACGACCTCGCGCAGCAGTGGCAGACACCCGAGCTTGGCGAGCAGATCATGGAGTTGATGACACCCGACGCGATCGTGGCAGCGTTGAGCGACGCGCAACACCCCGACGCCGCGGCGGCGGCGGCTCGCGGCGACGACGCGATGAAGCGGGCGATCCTGTGCCTCTACCGGTCGGCGGTCGATCTTCGATCTGAGTGGGATCCGGGGGAACGCGCTCAGCAGCGGCCAGGACTCGTCATGTGGGGATGCGACGATCCCTATGGGTCCCCGGCCGGCGGTGAGGCCGCCGCGCGCGCCGCAGGCGCTCGCTTCGTCCTGGTCGACGGCGGCCACTGGGCGATCCTCGAGCACCCGGCCCAGACCGCCCGGACCCTCGAGGAGCACTGGGCCTCGGCCTGACACCCATCGCGGGCCGGTGAGGATTACCGTCAATCCTCAACATGGCACTCCAACCTCAGCAGCGGACGATGGCCGTCCTCGGCAGCGTGTTCGTCGGTGGCGTGATCATCGCGGTCTTGATCGTCAGCCTCGTGAGCGGTGACGACCCGAAGCGGGCCGTCGACATCGACCCGAACCAGCCTTCCACCTCGACGTCAAGCACCACCCTGCTGCTGACGACCACGACCTTTCCTCCGATCACGGTTCCCCCCATTCCGCCGCCGACCACTCCGCCGCCGACCACGGCCACCACGATCACGCCGGGAACCACGATCGTCATCCCGCCGACGACAACGCCGACC
>CAMDCC010000148.1 GCA_945889545.1 Bifidobacterium breve
GATTGGAGGCCAGCTGTCCACCACCTCGGCCAGCGCCGCCACATGAGCAGCGTCGATGCCTCGCTCTCGCAGCGAGGGCCCCTGGCGGAGCGAGTCGATCGCGATCGGCAGGGTCTCGCGCCATTCGAGGGCGGGACCCTCAGAAGGCGGCGCGATAGCCGTTGCGGCGGCAGAACGGGAACTCGGCACAGCAGCCCTCCAACCCAACCCGGCGACTCGATCCAGGGGTTGCACGGTGGCGACTCTCCCCCAGAATCAAACTAAGGTTTGATTGAATAGTACTGGCAGCGGGCTGTCAAGAGGCCGCGCCAGAATGTGCGTCGACCGGGAGGTCCAGATGACGACGGAGCGCACCGCGTGGCAGGACGCCTATGACCGCGCGCCGAAGCGTGACGGCGTCGACTTCTCCACGATGTCCGGGATCCCGCTCGATCCGAGCTACGGACCCGAGGACGCAGAGCATCCCGGCGCCTGGCCGTTCACGCGCGGGCCCCACGCCTCGATGTACCGCTCGAAGCTCTGGACGATGCGGCAGTTCGCCGGCTTCGGCACCGCCGAGGACACCAACCAGCGGTTCCACGAGTTACTGCGCGCGGGTGGGAGCGGTTTGTCGACCGCGTTCGACATGCCGACGCTCATGGGTCGCGACTCCGACCATCCACTCGCCCTCGGTGAGGTCGGCCGCGCCGGCGTCGCCATCGACACGCTGGCCGACGTGGAGATTCTCTTCGCAGGCATCGACCTCGGCACCGTCAGCACGTCGATGACCATCAACAGCGCGGCACCGACCTTGCTCGCGATGTACGTGGCGTTGGCCGACCGTACGGGTGTCCCTCGCGACCGTATCGGCGGAACGATTCAGAACGACATCCTCAAGGAGTACCAAGCGCAGAAGGAGTACGTGTTCCCACCACGCCCATCGATGCGCTTGGTGACCGACACGATCCGCTTCTGCGCGGCGGAGCTCCCGCGATGGCATCCCGTCTCGATCTCCGGATATCACATCCGTGAGGCGGGATCGACGGCCGCGCACGAACTCGCGTTCACGCTGGCCAACGGCTTTGCGTACGTGGAGTCCGCAATCGCCGCTGGCCTGGAAGTCGACACGTTCGCTCCCCGCCTCAGCTTCTTCTTCAATGCGCACATCGACTTCTTCGAGGAGATCGCCAAGTACCGAGCAGCGCGACGGATCTGGGCGCGCTGGATGCGAGACCGCTACGGCGCGCGCGATGAGAGGTCGCAACAGCTTCGTTTCCACACGCAGACCGCGGGGGTATCACTCACTGCGCAACAGCCCGAGGTGAACATCGCACGCGTGGCGATCGAGGCGTTGGCCGGCGTGCTGGGAGGGACTCAATCACTGCACACCGACTCATACGACGAAGCCCTCGCGCTGCCCACCGAGGACGCCGCTCGGATCGCGCTGCGAACGCAGCAGGTGATCGCGCACGAAACCGGTGCGGCGCATGTCGCCGACCCGCTGGGCGGCTCCTGGTTCGTCGAGTCCCTCACCGACGAGTTGGAGCGTCAGGCCGAGGAGTGCTTCGACTACATCGCCGAGATGGGATCGGGTTCGATGCTCGACGGCGTCGTCGAAGGCATCGAGCGCGGCTGGTTCCAAGGTGAGATCGCCGAATCGGCATATGCGTTCCAACGCAAGGTGCAGAGCGGAGAGTGGATCCAAGTGGGGGTAAACGGCTTCACCGACGGCGACACGAGCGCGCCTCCGACTCTGTACATCGACCCCGCAGTCGAGGGCCGACAGCTTGCTCGCCTCAAGCAGGTCAAGGCCGATCGGAACGTCGCGGCGGTCACCGCAGCCCTGGCCCGCCTAAGTCGTGACGCACGGCAACCGACCGTGAACGTCTTCCCTGCCCTGCTCGAAGCCGTATCGTGCTTCGCCACGGTCGGCGAGATCACCAACACGCTGGAGCTCGTCTTCGGGACCTGGACCGAACGGGCCACCGCGTGACTCGCGTACTCGTAGGCAAGGTCGGGTTCGACGGTCACGACCGCGGCGTCAAGGTGGTCGCTCGCATCCTGCGCGATGCCGGCATGGAGGTCATCTACGCCGGGCTCCGCCAGACTCCCGAGAACATCGCCGCGACCGCGCTCCAAGAGGACGTCGACGTGATCGGTCTGTCGATGCACAACGGCGCGCACCTCACACTCACGCCCGCTGTCGTGAGTGCGGTCCGAGCGCTTGGACTGAAGACCCCAGTAGTTGTCGGTGGGATCATTCCTCCCGTCGACATCGAGCAGCTCGAGCGCACCGGTGTTGCCGCCGTTCTGGGCCCTGGCGCATCCAGCGAAGACATCGTCGCCATCATCGAAGCCGCGGCGAGGCAAAACGTCGATGGCTCAGACACCAACGTCTCAGATTCCGGCGTTCCGCAGTCGCCACCAGGCAGTTAGGAGCACCGTGGGCTCTCATGGGATCAAAGACCAGGTCGCCATCATCGGCATGGGATGCACGCGATTCGGCGAGCACTGGGACAAGGGGTGGGAGAACCTCCTGGTCTGGTCGACGACTGAGGCGCTCGACTCGGTCGGACTGAAGATCGACGACATCGACGCGTTCTGGCTCGGCACCACCAGAGCCAAGACGAGCGGGCAGAACCTCACGCAGCCGCTTGGCATCGTCAAGCCCGTGACGAAGGTCGAGAACTTCTGCGCCACCGGATCCGAGGCACTGCGCAATGCGTCGTATGCGGTTGCTTCGGGCGCGTACGACGTTGCGATGGCCGTGGGTGTCGAGAAGATCAAGGACACCGGCTATCAGGGTCTGGCGACCGGCAACGAACCACCGACCGATGGCACGACACGTGCCCTGGCAGCCGCGGCGATGTTTGCCATGTGCGCGCCCGCGTACGCCAAGAAGTACGGCCTCAGCGACGAGCAGATGCGCGAGGTGCTCGCTCGCATCTCCTGGAAGAACCACCAGAACGGCGCACGCAACGAGCGCGCGCAGTTCCGCAAGGAAGTGTCGATGGACACGATCTGCAACGCACCGCTGATGGCCGGCAACCTGGGGATCTTCGACTGCTCCGGTGTCGCGGACGGAAGCGCCGCCGCAATCATCTGCCGCGCTGAGGATGCCCACCGGTACACCGATACTCCTCTGTACGTGAAGGGCCTGTCGTTCATCGCCGGCGCCGGAACCGGGAACTCCGATCCGGGCTACGACTACACGTGGTTCCCCGAGATCCACATGGCCGCGCAAGATGCGTACGCGCAGGCCGGGGTCACGGATCCCCGCTCGCAGATCGCTATGGCCGAGGTCCACGACTGCTTCACGCCCGCGGAGCTCCTCATCTACGAAGACCTGGGCTTCGCCGAACGCGGCACCGCGTGGAAAGAGGTGCTCAACGGCACCTTCGACCTCGAAGGCGATCTCCCCGTGAACCCCGACGGCGGGTTGAAGTCGTTCGGCCATCCAGTCGGCGCGAGCGGCATGCGCATGTTCTTCGAGAACTGGCTGCAGCTCACCGGGAAGGCTCCACCCGAACGCCGCATCAAGACCGCCGAACGCGGGCTCGGTCTCGTGCACAACCTCGGCGGCTACCCCGGCGAGATGGTCAGCTTCGTGGGCGTCGTCGGCCCGGAGCTCGGCTGAACGAGCGTCTACCGTTCCTCTCGGGAACGGACTAGAGGGCGACGCCGACCCGCGTGCAGATCTCGAGCACCTCGTCGACGATCGACATCGGCACGATGAACGGCTCGGTCGCCGAGATGGCAGCGAGGTTTGCCTCCACGGCTTCGGCGGTTGGCTGCGTGTCGCGTGGCGCAACCCATCCTTCACCGAGTCCGACGAAGGCACGCGCGAATCGCCCGGCGCCGGCGGAGTAATTGTGGTGACTGAACGAGCACGCACGGCTCGCGAGGTAGGTCACGATCGGCACGACGAGCTCCGGCTTGATGGCGTTGACGAACGGGTTGCTCTCGGATGGCTCCTCCCCCGTCGTCTCCCAGACCATTCGCGACTGCCCGAACGGGAGCACGGTGTTCGCAAGGATGCCGTGCGGCGCGCCTTCCACGGCAATCACGTTCGTGAGACCCATGATCCCGGCCTTCGCTGCCGAGTAGTGCGCGGCCAGGTGCTGACCGAAGAGGCCCGCCGATGATGCGATCATCACGAACCGGCCATACCCCTGGGTCTTCATCACGCGGTACGCAGGTTGCGCCAGGAAGAACGCTCCGTCGAGATGGACCCGCCGCATCCGACGCCAGTCATCCACAGTGATGTCCTCGAACGGGAGCGTCTGGAAAATTCCCGCGTTGCTCACCACTGCATCGACCCGTCCGAATGCCTCGACCGCGTGGTCCACAATCGCCTGGCCGCCTTCGGGCGTATCCACCGAATCGTGATTGGCTGCCGCGCGTCCACCAGCAGCCTCGATCTCCGCAACCACTGCAGCCGCTACCGAGGTGTCCTCCCCGGCGCCACCCATCGATACCCCGATGTCATTGACGAGCACCGCCGCACCGCGACTCGCCAGATCGAGGGCGTACAGGCGCCCGAGACCACGCCCAGCCCCGGTAACAACAACGGCTTGATCCTGGAAGTCGATCACCGCGCCCCCCTTCGAAGAAGTGGCACTCTACTGTCAGTCAGGGGACATCGCCCCTCACTTGAGCCTCGGTCACCGCTGGACCGGGCAAGGAGGATCGCCAGCCGTGGCCTACACACGCTTGAACGTCGTCGTCGACCACGGAGTCGCGACCGTCACGATGGACCGACCGCCGGTGAACGCCGTCGATCTCGTGATGTACCGCGAGCTGCGCGACCTCTTCACCAACATCGACGAGGCGGCCCCCGGTGTGCGAGCGGTCGTGTTCACCGGCGGAGGCAAACACTTCTGCGCGGGCAACGATCTCGAAGACTTCGCGACGATGGACGCGAGCAACGTGCGCGAGCGCATGTTCTACGTGCGCGAAGCGTTCTTCGCGATTCAGGAGTGCGCGGTGCCGGTCGTGGGTGCAGTGCGTGGTGCCGCGCTCGGAACGGGGTTGGTGTTGGCAACGTCGTGCGACTTCGTCGTCGCAGCCGTTGACGCCAGCTTCGGACTGCCCGAGCTCAGCGTGGGAGTCCACGGCGGCGCTCGGCATCTCGCCCGCCTGGTCGGCCAGCCGATCGTGCGCTGGATGTTCTTCACCGGTCAACGCTTGAGCGGTGCGGAGATGCATGCGCTCGGCGCCGTGATCGCCGCGGTGCCGCGCGACGACGTGTTGGACAGAGCGCACACCGAGGCTCGAAGGATCGCCGAGTACAGCCCGACCGCGGTACGCATGGGCAAGCGCGGCCTCAACGACATCGAGTTTGTCGACATCCGGAGGGGTTACGAGCATGAGCAGGGTCTGACCGCCCGCATGATGGACCATCCCGACTCGAAGATCGCGCTGGAGGCGAGCCGGACGGGCGCCATCCCCGAATATGCCGACTACGTGCCGACCCACTCGCCGAGGGCCGACACCTGATGCCAGCCCCTCATGAGCGGGCCGCACGCTTGACCATGGCGCCTCCCCCTCATAACGTGACACTCAACTGCCAGTAGTCGGGTCGTCACAGCAGCCCGACACCATTCAGCCCGAACGATCCAGGGGGGTCCAATGCCGGTCGACAGCTCGCGGTACGTCCTCATCTCATCCGACTGTCACGCCGGTGCTGATCTGCGCGACTACAAGCCCTACCTCGAGAAGCGCTGGCACGACGACTTCGAGGCCTGGGCCTCCACGTACTTCGACTCGTGGGCGAACATCGACGCAGAGTCGGAGTGGAAGGCCGGCGTGTCGTCCTTCATGGACCCGCTGAACTGGGACAGCAACAAGCGGCTCGAGGCACTCGAGACCGAGGGCATCGTCGCCGAGGTGATCTTCCCCAATACCGTGCCGCCGTTCTTTCCCAACGGGTTGCTCGCCGCGCCGGGTCCGCGCAACGCCGACGAATACGAGCAGCGATGGGCCGGGATCAAGGCACACAACCGCTGGCTCAAAGACTTCTGCGACGACGCCCCCGGCCGGCGCTTCGGCGCTGCACAGATCTTCATCGACAACGTCGACGACGCGGTCGAGGAGATCCGTTGGGCCAAGGCTGCGGGGATGAGGCAGGTGCTACTGCCGTCCGATCACCACCTGAAGCTCCACAACCTCTACTACGGGAGCTTGGAGCCGATCTGGTCGGTGTGCGAAGAGCTCGACATGCCGATCGGCCGGCACGGTTCCGTGGTGGGCTCGGACGCTGAGCTCGACTCCATCGATGCGGCTCACGCAGTCGGTGTGATCGAGACCACGTACTTCGGACAACGCTCCCTGGCGCAGCTCATAATTTCCGGCGTGTTCGAGCGACACCCCGGTCTGAAATTCGTCTTCACCGAGCTCGGCGCCGGCGAGTGGTATGTCAACGCCATCGCTGGCCTCGACATGTTCTGCATGGGAGCCAAGATGGACGGCTCCATCATGAAGATGTTCGCGGGCAAGGCAGTCGACAAACTGCCGCTCCTTCCCAGCGAGTACGCCAACCGGCAGGTGTACTTCGGCGCACTCGTCCCACCGAACGTTCTGGAGATCCACCGACAACTCGGCCTCGACAAGCTGATGTGGGGTGCCGACTTCCCGCACCACGAGGGCACGGCGCCGAACACCACCAAGGCGATCCGCGGCGGGATGCACTCGGCTTCCGAAGCCGAAGCGCGCCAGATCTTCGCCAAGAGTGCTGCTGAGGTGTACGGCGCCGACCTCGACTTCCTGCAGACGATCGCGGATCGCGTCGGGCCGACGGTCGAGGAGGTTGCCACGCCGCTCCAACCCGACGAGATCCCCGATGACCCCAACTTCCACATGATCATCGGGGCACACGCCGGCATGTTCGAGCCGCCCGGCACGAAGCGCTGACTCACCGAGGTCGCTACACACGCCTCACGAGGTGACGACGTCGGCGCGCGCCGAAAGGATCGCCTGAAGTCGCGCGGTCACCTCGTCAGTTGAGTGATCGTCGGTGAAGACGTACGGGCGCCGGCGGCGTATCGCATCGAGCACGTTTGCGGCGACCACGGCAGGCTCAACGGTGCCGATGGGGTTCATACCCGTGCGGATCATCCCCGGCATCACAACGCTCACATCCACTGGTGGATTCGCGGTCGCGAGCTCCGCGCGAATGACGTCGGAAAGACCGAGCACACCGTGCTTGGCAACCGTGTACGGCCCGATGCCGCCATAGGCGAGCACAGCCGCCATCGACGCGGTGTTGACCACGTGCCCTTCTTCGCCGGTCGCGAGGATCCGCGGCACGAACGCGCGGACACCGTGGATGACACCCCAGAGATTGACATCGATGACGCGATGCCACTCTTCGAGCGGGAGCTCCCAGCTCGTCCCTCCGTTGACGATGCCGGCGTTGTTCACCGCAATGTGGAG
>CAMDCC010000149.1 GCA_945889545.1 Bifidobacterium breve
GCTCAGCTCGAGCACCTTCGCCCAGAGGAAGTACCGGTGCAGCGGGTAGTCGCGGTCGACACCCATGCCGCCGTGCAGATGCTGCGCGGCGTGCACCACCCGCTGTCCACCCTCGGAGGCCCAGAACTTGGCGACCGCCACTTCCGCCGCCGCGGGAAGCTCCTCGGACAACCGCCAGATCGCCTGCCACCCGGTGAGACGAATCGCCTCGGTGTCGATGTAGGCGTCAGCGGCTCGTTGACCGACGGCCTGGAACGTGGCGATCGGCCGGTCGAACTGCTCGCGCGTCTTGGTGTACTCAGCGGTCATGCGCACGGCTTCTTCGCATACGCCGACGGCGATCGCACACAACGCAGCCGTTGCCCGCTGCACCAGCCAATTGAGGATCTCGGCGCCCTGCGCTGCCGAACCGAGCACACCGGCGTCGGCGACCTTCACGCCCTTGAGCGTGAGCCGCGCTTCCGGGTGGTGACTCGTGGTGTCCTGGCGCTCGCGCGTGACGCCCGGTGCTTCGGGATCCACGATGGCCACGATCACGCCACCGTCGTCCGTCGATGCGGGCACGAGCACCCGGTTGGCCAGCGGACCCGACGGCACATTGTCCTTCATCCCGTCGAGCGTCCAACCGTTGCCGTCGCGCTTGGCGGTGGTGGTGGGTTTCAGTGGGTCGGCACCGGCCTCCGCCAGCGCGGCACTGAAGATCACCTCTCCGGACGCGATGCCCGGAAGGAGCGCGTCTTTCTGTGCATCGGTGCCGAAGTGTGCGATAGGCAGCGCGCCCAGCACGACCGACGCGTAGTACGGCACCGGTGCGACCGTGCGGCCGATCTGCTCGAGCACGATCGCCGTCTCGAGGAACCCGTAACCCCCACCACCCTGCGCTTCAGGAATCGCGATGCCAAGCACGCCGGCGTCGGCCAGCTTCGCCCACAGCTCGCGGTCGAAGTTGTCGTCGCCCGCTTCAACTTCCTTCAGGCGCTCAAGCGTGAGCTCACCTTCGAGGATCTTCTCGACGAGCCCCTTGAGGTCGTCCTGCTCTTCGTTGAATGCAAAGTCCATACTCTTTGCTCCGCTCCCTCTCCGCTACTTCCGCTCATTGTCTTGAGTCCTTAGCTCGGAGCGTGGGATCGCTCCATCCGCTCCGTTCGCTCCGCAGAACTCGTTCCGTGCCTGCTCCTATCGGGGGGCGAGTGGCATGCCGAGGCCGAACACTGCGATCAGATCGCGTTGAACCTCGTTGGTGCCGCCGCCGAACGTAAGGATGATGAGGCCGCGGTACTGGTGCTCCAGCCGCGATTGGAGCATTGCACCAGGCGCGTCGTCGCGCAGGTACGAGTTTTGTCCGAGCACCTCCATGAGAAGGCGGAACGCCTCGATGTAGAACTCGGTGCCGAACACCTTCGTGGCCGACGCATCGGCCGGTTGGAGATCACCCTTGGCCGCGGCCGAGGAGATCTTCCAGTTCATCAAGCGTAGGAACTCGAGCCGCGCGTGCACGCGGGCAAGGTTGAGCTGCACCCATTCCTGATCGACAACCCGCGAGCCGTCCGGCAGCAATGTGTCCTGGGCCCACTTGCGCGTGTCGACGAGCGCGCGCTCGACCATGCCCGACGAGCACAGCGTGACGCGCTCGTGGTTGAGCTGGTTGGTGATGAGTCCCCACCCGGCGTTCTCCTCGCCCACTCGCATCGTGGCCGGGACGCGCACGTCCTCGTAGAACACGTCGTTGATGTCGGATTCGCCCATCACATGGATAGGCACGACCTTGATACCCGGCGTGTCCATCGGGAGAACAAACAGCGAGATGCCCTTGTGCTTCTTGACGTTCGGGTCGGTGCGCACCGCGAGCCACACGTAATCGGCGTCGGTGGCGAGGCTCGTCCACGTCTTTTGACCGTTGATGATGTACTCGTCGCCGTCGCGCTCGGCCTTGGTCTTGAGCGCCGCAAGGTCGGTGCCCGCGCCCGGCTCGGAGTATCCGATGCAGAAGTGGATCTCCCCCTTCATGATCTTCGGGAGGAAGAACTCCTTTTGCTCGTCGGAACCGAAGCGCATGATCGTCGGCCCGACGGTGTTGATCGTGAGCATCGGTACTGGCGCGCCGGCGCGCATCGCCTCGTCGAACCAGATGAACTGCTCGACGGCCGAGAAGCCTCGCCCGCCCCACTCCTTGGGCCAGCCGACGCCGAGCCATCCGTCGGCGCCCATCTGCTTGACGACCTTGCGGTTCTCGGCACCGACACCACCCGCGCCCGCGAGCTTGGCGCGCACCTCGGGCGTGAGCAGCGCCTTGAAGTAGTCGCGCACCTCGAGCTGGAGCTTCTTCTGCTCGTCGGTCAAACCGATGTACATGGAGTTCACCTCGATGGGGGCCGGAACGAGAACACGTTACAGATCAGCACCCGAACCCTCCATTCTGGAGAGCCAGGACACCGGATTCGGGGGCTGTGGATCTCCAGAACGCGGGTTTGGGAGGTTGGGGTCAGCCGCCGAGGCCCATGAGGTCGCTGAGGCCGGTGCGCATGCCGGCGGTGTAGCCGCCGTCGACGACGAGCGTGTGGCCGGTGATGAACGAGGCCTCGTCGGAGGCGAGAAATGCGACGGCGGCGGCGATCTCCTCGGGCTTCCCAAAGCGCCCGAGCTTGTGGTGCTCCCGGTACTCGTCGCGGTACTGCGCCATCCCTTCTGAGCCCATGACCGAGCGGAACATCGGGGTGTCGATGAAACCCGGCGCAACACAGTTCACCCGCACGCCCATACGCCCGTAGTCGATCGCCATGTTCTTGGTGAGCAGCACGACGCCACCCTTCGACGCGTTGTACGCACTTCCGCCCTCGGTGCCCTCGATCCCCTCAACACTGGCGACAGTCACGATGCTCCCCGACCGTTGCTCGAGCATGTGGCGCAGCGCGTGCTTGCAGGTGAGATACGTACCGGTGAGGTTGACGGCGATCACGCGTGACCACTCATCGACGTCGAGTCCGTGCACCGGCCCGCCGCCCGGGACACCAGCGAAGGTAGCCAGCACGTCGACACGCCCGTGCTCCGTGACCACCGCGTCCATCGCCGCGCTCACCGCGGCTTCGTCGGTCACGTCCACGGGATGAGCGCCGGTCACGTCGAAGCCCACGACGGTCGCGCCCTCGTCGACGAGCCGGGCGCACGTGGCCTCACCGAGTCCTGACGCCGCGCCCGTGACCACCGCGACCTTGCCGTCGAATCGAGTCATCCGCGTATGCTCACTGAAACCTGTTCTCGTCACAAGCCGGGGGTCTCGCCGTGTCCATGAAGTTTGCACTCTTCTACGAGATCCCGGTGCCGAAGCCCTGGACGCCCGAGTCCGAGCACCAGGCGTACAAGAACACGCTCGAGCAGGCGATCCTCGGCGACAAGGTCGGGTTCCACGCGTTCTGGACGGTCGAGCATCACTTCCTCGAGGAGTACTCGCACTGCTCGAACCCGGAGGTCTTGTACGGCGCCATCGCGGCACGCACGGAGAACATCCGCATCGGGTACGGCGTGCGTCTGCTCCCCGCCCCGTACAACCACCCGATCCGCAGCGCAGAGTCAGCCGCAGTGCTCGACCTGCTCTCCGATGGTCGCGTCGACTTCGGCACCGGTCGTTCCTCGACCCGAGCCGAGCTCGAAGGCTTCGGCATCAACCCGCACGAGACGCGTCAGATGTGGCAGGAGGCGCTTCAGCACATCGTGGCCGCCTGGACGGAGGAGGAGTACAAAGCCGACGGCAAGTACTGGCAGATGGGCGCGGCGCGGCGCGTGCAGCCGAAGCCGCTCCAGAAGCCGCACCCGCCGATCTTCGGCGCGACCAGCAGCCTCGACGGCCACGGCGAGGTCGGTCGTCAGGGCATCGGGCTCTGTTCGTTCACGGTGGGATTGCCACCCGAGGAGCTCATCCCGAAGATCGAGGCCTACCGCACGGGGCTCTCCGAGTGTGTCCAACCGGTCGGCAAGTTCAAGAACGAGACGGCCGCGACCTTCACGATGGTGCACTGCGCGCCCACGAAGGAAGAGGCGTACGCGGTCGCCGAAGAGTCCTTCGTCTGGTACCCGAAGGCCGGCGGTGCGCTCATCGCCTCGGTCGCCGAGTGGATGGAGGAGCAACAACAAGAGCTCGGGACGTATGGGTACACCGGCGACGCGCTCAAGCTCACCCGCGAAGGCGCGATGGGCAACTTAACGTTCGACTACATCCATGACGCGGGCGCCGGCGTTGTCGGTGATCCCGACGAGTGCATCGAGACGTGCAAGCGCTACGAGGCCGCGGGCTGCGATCTCCTGCTGTGCCTCGTGAACCCGTACAACATCCCCCACGACAAGGTGATGCAGTCGATCGAGCTCCTCGGCAAGCACGTCATTCCCGAGTTCGCCTGACTACTCGCCTCCGCGTCGGCGCCGCCCGGTCACCTACGCGCCCGCCAGCGCCGCGCGGATTCGGCGCTCGAGCTCCTCGAGATCAGTACCGCACGCGGCCAGGTCGTCGGGGCCCAGGAGCACCTCGAGCTGCGCATCGCGATCCGCGAGGAGGCAGGGCAACGCCGACCGGGTCACGAGCCGCAGGGCGTCATCCATCTCGTTCCGATGGAGCAGCGCGAAGGGAACGCCGAGGCGCTCGACCATGGTGTCCCACTCGGCTCGACGCTTCAGCCCGCGATGGGTGAGATCGCAGAGCGAGCAATGCCCGTTGGCGAAGACCTTGCCTAGCGCATACCGAACCTCACCGAGCAGACCGCCGTCGGCGTCGTAGATGCCGATGAGCCGATCGACGCCTCTGAGGGGCTTCATGCCCCGATGTTGGCAGACGCCAGGTCTTCCGAGCCGTTCCTGACACACCGTCAGGTTTCGGTACCCTTGCGGTCGTGGACCTCACCGACATCAACCTCTCTGACATCAACCTCCCTGACATCAACCTTTGGGACAAGGACCGGTTCGTCGAGGGGGTACCTCACGACTGGTTCACCGCCTTGCGCGAGCAAGCTCCGGTCTTCTGGCATGAGGGCGACCCCACGTTCGCCGGCCCGCAGGGAGGCGCCGGTCCGTTCTGGGCCGTCACCGGATACGACGACGTGGTCACGGTCAACCGCGACAACGCCACCTTCTCGTCGGCCGAGCAGCTCGTCTTCATGTGGGACCCCCACATGGACGGGCTCGAGCAGCAGCGCCTGCTCATGCTCAACATGGACCCGCCGATGCACACCCGCTACCGACGGCTCATCAACAAGGGCTTCACGCCGCGCATGGTCTCCGAGCTCGAGTCGACGATGCGCAAGCGCACCCGCGACATCATCGATCGGGTGGCCGAGCGCGGCGAGTGCGACTTCGTCGTCGACGTTGCCTCCGAGCTGCCACTCCAGGTGATCGCCGACCTCATGGGTGTACCGCAAGAGGACCGCCACAAGCTCTTCGACTGGAGCAACCGCATGATCGGGGCCGACGACCCCGAGTACGGCATCACCGAAGAGATGACCCAGCACGCATCGATGGAGCTGTATGCCTATGCGGCGGAGCTCGCCGAGAAGAAGCGCGCCGACCCGAAGGACGACCTCATCTCGGTGCTCACGCACGCCGCAGTCGACGGCGAGCAGCTCACCGGGCTCGAGATCGACCTCTTCTTCCTCCTGCTCACGGTCGCCGGCAACGAGACCACTCGCAATCTCATCTCCAACGGTCTCGTCGCTCTCCTCGAGCACCCAGATGAGCTCGCCAAAGTACGCGCCAACCGCGAGCTGCTCCCTGGCATGGTCGAAGAGATGTTGCGCTGGGCGAGCCCGGTCATGCACTTCCGTCGCACCGCGATGCGCGACGTGGAGCTCGGTGGTCAGCAGATCAAGCAGGGCGACAAGGTCGTCATCTGGTACATCTCGGCGAACCGCGACGAGAAGGCGTTCAAGGACCCCTTCACGTTTGACGTGTCGCGCACTCCGAACGAGCACGTGGCGTTCGGTGGCGGCGGTCCCCACTTCTGCCTCGGTGCAAACCTCGCGCGCATGGAGATCAACGTGATGTTCGACGAGATCCTCGACCGTCTTGACGATCTCGAGCTCACCGCGCCCGTCTCACGCTTACGCTCCAACTTCATCAACGGGCTCAAGCACATCCCGCTGAAGTTCACCGTCAAGCGTTAGCCAACCCGTCGCGCCACGGGGCAAGGTCGAGGTTCGGGTACTTCTCGCCGGTGGCGACGAGTAACGCAGCGTTCCACACAGCGTGGCCGGGCTCCGGGAAGCCGAACAACGTGAGCTCGCGAGGCGTCGAGCTCTCCACGAACTTCGTCCATGCCGGCGAGCTCGCACGCGACTGCGCGGTATCGAAGCCGATCCAGTCGTGGCCGGTGCGTTTGTAGGCCACGTTCATCAAGAACCGTGCGCCGCCGGGCTCGACAATGTCCACCCCGCGGTGGAAGACGTCGGGGCGATACGCGAGCAACGACCCCCGTGGGCCGATCGCCGGGCGCTCGGCGTCGTAAAGGTCAGGGTCCTGCTGCGGGAACACGAGCGGCACCGTCGGATCACGGCCCACCGAGTCGCGCACCGACACCAGATGTGTGGGCGCGTACGTTTCGCCCACATCGGACAGGTACAGGAACGATTCGACGTGCAACCACGGCAACTCGGAGCGCGGCGGTAGCCACGAGTGATTGCGGTCGGTGTGCATCGGTTGCTCGTAGTTGGCCGCGCCCGTGTACTTCGCCGACATACCGGTTTGGTACACGCGCAGGTCGTCGGTCTCGAGCACGCGCTCCATGAAGTCAACGATCGACGGGTGCACGGGGAGCCGATTGAGCGCGCCAGTCCCGGGGAACGGGAACTCGGCCCGCCAGCGATGCTGTTCGGGTCGAAAACCCGGACCCTTCGCGGGCCACACGTACTCGTCGGCGCGTGGCGCGGGCGGACGCCCCCGCCACCGCTCGGTCTCACCTTCGGGGTCCGCGTGGTACTGCTCGGCCGTCGGGAAGATCTCCCCGAGGTCGGCGGCCGCGGCATCAACTTCGTCGGCGCCGATCAGTCCGTCGAGGAGCACCCAGCCGTCGTCATGCCACGCGGCGACCTCGTCGGCGCGAGCCCGCCGGCTGTTCATGGAAACGGATTGCGATACAGGTTGGGCGGATGCGGCAGGTGCTTGATCTGCGCGTCGATGAAGGCGTCGAGGTCGGCACCGCGCCGGCCCATCCGGTCGAGCGTCGGTTCGGGGTGCGTCAGGATCAGATAGCGCTCGTCGCGTATCGCGTCGGCCACGAGGAGCCCGACGGCTTCGGCCTCGACTGGCTCCTCGAGCGGCATCGGCTGGAGCCAACGGGAGATGTCGTCCACCCCGCCCATACGCGCGGTGTCGCCCATGTTCGAGTTCACGAGACCGGGACACAGCACCGACACTCCAACACC
>CAMDCC010000150.1 GCA_945889545.1 Bifidobacterium breve
GTTCGGTTGGTGGCGACGCTCGGCGTCCTCATCGTGTTGCAAGGACTCGCGGGCCAACAGTTCTGGGATACCGAGTTCCACCCGGTCGACCAGTTCCTCCCGACCCGTAACTACACGCTGAACGAGTGGTTCGGCTCGACGGGCGAGCTTGGCCGGGTTGTCGTGCAACAGGACCGGCTCATCCTGCTCGGGATCGCGATCCTGCTCACGGTCGCGCTCTGGGCCTTCACGCGCTACACGAGGATCGGGCTTGCCATCTCTGCCAGCGCTGAGAACGAGCGGGCCGCGTCCGCGCTGGGTTGGTCTCCCAACCTCCTCGCGACGGTCACGTGGGCGATCGGCGGAGCAACCGCCGGGTTCGCCGGCATCTTGCTCGCCCCCAATGCCGGGCTGAGCCTCTCGGTCTTCACGATCGTCGTCACCGTCGCGGCGCTCGCGGTGGCACTCATCGGTGGATTCAGCTCGTTCCCGCTCACACTGTTGGGCGGCATCGCACTCGGGATCGCCGAGACCGAGGTCCTGACGTATTCAACCGACATCTCGAACTTCCTCCAGGACACGTTCGGGATCGAGAACGGTGCCACCGGGCTGCAACGAGCGCTGCCGTTCTTGGTGATCGTCGTCGTGCTCGTCGTCCGCGGCAAGGCGCTCCCACTCCGCAGCCATGTGCTCGAGAAGCTTCCCGACCTCGGGACCGGGGTCGTGACCCGCTGGTTCCTCATCTCTGCCGTCGGTGGGCTGTTGCTCCTCAACAACCTCACCTTCAACGACCAATGGGCGACGTCGCTGTTCACCTCGATGATCGTTGGCGTGTTCATCCTCTCGATGGTGGTACTCACCGGTTATGCGGGTCAGCTCTCACTCGCGCAGTATGCGGTGGGTGGACTGGGGGGATTGTTCGCGTCGCGTCTCGTCGCCGACGAGCACTGGCCCGCGGAGCTGGCCTTTCTCGCCGGCACGCTCTTCGCCATCGTCGCCGGTGTCGTCTTTGCAATCCCGGCGCTCCGAACGCGCGGCGTGAACCTCGCCGTCGTCACGCTGGGGCTGGGCTTTGCGGTCCAGAACATGATCTTCAACAATCCATACTTCACTGGCGATTACGGGTCCGTCACCACAATCGGCAACATCAAGGTGTTCGGTTGGGACGTCAGCACAGCCGAGCATCCAGACCGCTATCTCGTGGTGTGCCTCGGGGTCTTCGTCGTCTCGGCCTTGATGGTCGCGAACCTTCGACGCTCGGGCTCTGGGCGAAGGCTGATCGCGGTGCGCAACAACGAGCGCGCGGCCGCATCGCTCGGCATCAGCGTGTTCGGCGCCAAGATCTACGCGTTCGCCGTCGGCGCCGCGATCGCTTCGTTCGCTGGCATCCTGTTGGCGTTCAAGGACACGACCGTCGTCTATGGCCGGTACCACGCGTTTCAATCGATCAACGCGGTCGGCAACGCGGTCGCCGGGGGCATCGGCTGGGTGTTCGGTTCGGTGTTCGGCGGGAACCTCGCCGAAGGCGGCTTCGGCTCGATCGTGCTCGACTGGGTCGACCTGGGTTCGTGGCTCGTCACGCTCGGCGGCGTCTTCTTGATCCTGATCATCATGTTCAACCCCAATGGCATGGCCAGCGTGGTGCTGAAAGACAAGCGCGGCATCGGCAAGCTCCGGGAGCGCCTGCGGCGCAAGCCGCACCATGAGGAGCTCCCGGAGGTCGAGACCCAACCCGTGGCGCCTGCGACCCTCGAGGTCCAGAACCTCACCGTTCGTTTCGGTGCAGTGGTCGCGCTCGACGACGTGAGCTTTCGCGTCGGGCCTGGCGAGGTCGTCGGGCTCATCGGCCCGAACGGCGCGGGCAAGACCACCGTCGTCGACGCAGTGACGGGCTTCATCAAGCCGACGACCGGCCAGGTGACGCTCGACGACACACCGATGGTCGGGCGGTCGTGGAGTCCCGCGCGTCGCGCCCGCGCCGGGGTTCGCCGTTCCTTCCAGTCACTCGAGCTGTTCGAAGACATCTCGGTCGCCGAGAACCTCCACGCCGGCGCAGGAGAGCACCGGCCGCTCGCTGGCCTGCGCGACCTGTTCTGGCCCGGTCGTCATCCCCTCCCCCCGACGGCGGTGAGCAGCGTCAAGGAGTTCGCGCTGGAGGCCGACCTCGATCGCCTTCCCGGCGAGCTGCCCTACGGGCGGCGTCGACTCGTCGGGATCGCGCGTGCCGTCGCGTCGGCGCCCTCGGTCTTGCTGCTCGACGAACCGGCGTCAGGTCTCGACGAGAACGAGACGACCGAGCTCGGGACGCTCGTGCGCCGACTCGCACATGAACGGGGGATGGCCGTCCTCCTCATCGAGCACGACGTGAATCTCGTCCTCGGGATCTGTGACCGGATCGTTGTGCTCGACTTCGGTCACAAGATCGCCGAAGGAACACCCCACGAAGTACGCAACACGCCGGCCGTGATCGCGGCGTATCTGGGTGAAGAGGTCCCTACCGCCGCAGCGGGTTCGGCGCCGCTTCCTGATGGTGTGCCAGGTGACTGACGCCGTGAACACACCCAGCTCGCTCCTCGAATGCCGCGGCCTGGCTGCCGGCTACGGCGGCATGGCTGTCGTGCGCGACGTCGATCTTCACGTGGCCGCCGGCGAGGTCGTCGCCTTGATCGGGCCGAATGGCGCGGGCAAGACGACCACGTTGCTCACGCTGGCTGGTGAACTACCGCCCCTTGCTGGCGAGGTTCTCATGCACGGTGTCGAGACGAAGGCGCCGCTGTTCCGGCGCGCGCAGCGCGGGATGGGGTTCGTCACCGAAGAGCGCTCGGTGTTCATGCGTCTCACCGCGGCCGAGAACCTCCGCGTCGCAGGAGTCGCGCCCGTCGACGCCGAAGCCCTGTTCCCGGAGCTCACGCCGCTCATGCAACGGAGCGCCGGGCTGTTGTCCGGAGGCGAGCAGCAGATGCTGACGTTGGCTCGGGCGCTGGCCCGGAAGCCGGCGTTGCTGCTCGCCGACGAGCTCTCTCTCGGGCTCGCCCCACTCTTGGTGAAGCGCCTGCTCGAGACCGTTCGTCGCGTCGCGACGGAACAGTCGACTGGCGTGCTCCTGGTCGAGCAGCACGTACGTCAGGCGTTGGCGATCGCCGATCGTGTGTACGTCATGCAGCGGGGCCACATCGTCATCTCCGGCACCGTCGAAGAGGTGCGTGGTCGGCTCGACGAGATCGAAGCGACGTACCTCTCGGACGAAGCCGCCAGCGTCGAAGGCCAGCGAGACGTCACACCTTGATGACGGGAAGGCTCGGCAGTTCGAGGTAGTCGTCGTCTTGGGTGACGATCGGGACGTTGAGCGCGATCGCGGTGGCCGCGATCCACGAGTCGTTCACCGGCATTCGTTGGCCCCGATCGGTCACCGTTCGACGAGGTCGTCGGTTGTTTCGGGTGCGAGGGAAGCGAGCTCTGCTACGAGACCCGGGTCAGCTTGATGAGCCAATGCCCGCCGAACGAACTCGTCGCGGGGGAGCCACCGGGGCCGGCGGGCCAGCGGCTCGAGCCGCGCAATCGGCTGACCATCGACTGTGATCGGGATCTCTTCACCGGCGTCGACGGAATCGAGCAGCGCCCGGGTGTCGTTTCGCAATGCGCGAGAAGTGTCCTCGGTCACGGCTGCGATCGTAAGAGAAGTCAGACAGCCGGTTCGAGCACCGCGTCGAAGCTCGACGCACCACTGTCGGGGACACGCGGCTGGCGCCACACCTCGACCGGGAACGAGACCGTCACGAGCGAGCAGTACAGCCAGAGCAGACCCTTGGCATCGTTGGGAAGGTCGTCCATCGAGTACTGCTCCAGGTACACCAGCGCATCCTCCATCCGGGGGAACGCGGCGTCGTAGAACGCTTGGAGCTCGTCCATGGTGCTCGCGACTCGCTTGTCGTACCGGGCCTTCTCGGTGGGGATTGCCCACTCGGCGAACGGCTCGAGGTCGGCGAAGTCAGAAGGCAAGGTGGTGGGCATGGATGCTCCTCTTTTCTGGTCGACTCCGCTACGCCCTCCCGGTCATCCGACCAGGGCTTCGCTTCGTCTCCTCAGGCGTTGGCTGGCGTCTTGGCTGATTGCTGCTGGAACTCGCTGATGTAACGGCGCGCCGTGACGTGCAGCTGTCGGAGCAGCACCTCTTGGTCTCCCAAGGGGAACGTCTTCACCGGCGTGTTCGACTCGAGCATCGTCTGGGTCGCCTCGAGCGTGTTGCCGTCCTGAAGTGCGTATTCCTTGAACGTCACGACTGCCATCTCCTGCGCGAGACGCTCACGCGCGTTCTTCGGTGGCACGAAGTAGCACGTGCCCTCGAAGATGTGCGTGTTGTACGACGTCGGCCAGTAGTGGTACGTAAGCACCCAGTTCGGCTTCCAGATCAGCACCATGAAGTTGGGGAAGAAGACGAACGAGTCGACGCCCCACGCCTTGTGGCGCGCCGGGTTGAGACCAGGGGGCATCTCGCCGAAGTCGGGTCCCTCCCACGGACCGAAGAGTCCGCTGCGGAGCTTCTGCTCGATCGGTTTGACCATGTCGAGGTCTTTCGGTGGCGCCATGCCGCCCCACGACGACACCATGCCGTGCGGGCCGTCGATCTCGTAGGCGAGCGCCTCGTACCCGACCTCCATGAGCTTGCGCGACTCCTCGGAGACGGACTGCTTCGCGTGCAAGATCGGTGCGTGGTAGAACTCCGCGAACGCGTCGATGAAGAGCTTCCAGTTTGCGCCGACCTCCGCGCGGTACTTGTGCACCTGCGTGAGCTCGCCGAACGGGTAGCCCTCGAGACCCTTGCCGAGCTCACCCATGTAGTCCCGGAGCGGCGTGGTGTTCGTGGGATCGAAGTTCACGAAGATGAACCCCTCCCACATCTCGCACTGGATTCCTGCGAGGCCGTAGTCGCTCTTGTCGAGATTGAAGAACTCCTGCTCCTGCTGCACGAAGGTGCACTCACCCTCGAGGCTGTAGCGCCAGGCGTGGTACTTGCAGGTGAACTGCCGGCACGTGCCGCTGGTCTCCTCGCCGGGGTAGTCCTGCCAGACGAGCTTGTTGCCGCGGTGGCGACAGATGTTGTGGAACGCGCGTACCTCGTCCTTCGACGAGCGCACGACGACGATCGAGGTGTCGACGGCGTCGATCTCTTTGGAGAAGTAGCTGCCGACCTTGGGGAGCTGCTCGATGCGCCCGACGTTCAGCCACGTGCGGCCGAAGATGGCCTGCTGTTCGAGCTCGTAGTGCTCCGGCGAGATGGAGTCGTGGTACGAGACGTCCTCCGTGCCGAGCTCGGGGTAGTGCTCGGTCCAGGACCCCTCCGCAGGCTTGGCGAAATGCGGCATCTGATTCCCCCTCGTTCAATGCGCCCGTTCAATGCGCCCGTTCAGTGCAACTTGGGGGACGGTAGCACACCTCTCCAAAAAAGAGAAGCCCGTTTCCGGTCCGGTCCGGGGGCTAGCGGATCCTCGGCTTGGTGCGCTCGCCCGACAAGAACGACTTCTGACCGTCGTACAACGACTTGGAGTCGCTTCCAAGCCGGATGATGACCTTCCCCATCTCGAGGGCGTCACGCCGAGGGAGATCCTGCGCAGCCCAGATCGAGCGCACGGTGCCTTGCACCGCCACGGGCGGTTGACTGGCGATCGCCTCCGCAGCCCACGCAGCACTCTCCAGGAGCTTGTCCTGGGCCACCACCTCCGAAACCAGGCCGATCGATTCCGCGTGGTGAGCACCGATCCGTTCGTGGGCACCGAGGAGCGCCATGCGCATGACCTCATGGAAGGGCATCTTCTGCAGCATGTGCATGGATTCGAAGCACGCGGTCATTCCGTACGTGGTGTGGGGATCGAAAAAGGTTGCGTTCTCGACCGCGATGATGAACTCGACCTCGCCGAGGATGTAGAACGCGCCGCCGCATGCCATGCCGTTCACGGCTGCGATCACGGGCTTCCAAAGATCGTTCGACTTCGGGCCGATGTTGTCGCCCGGATCATCGAAGTGCCACGGCGTGGTGGAGTTGCCACCGCCGGGTACCACCGATTGCTGGCCGACGTCGTCTTCGGACTCCCAATCGCCCATGGTCTCGCCGCGATCGATGCCGACGCAGAATGCTCGATCGCCCGCACCGGTGATCACGGCGCAACGCACGTCGTCGTTGTGTCGCATCCCGCGCCAGATGGTCTTGAGCTCAGCCTGCATCTGCTGGTTGAAGGCGTTCAGCACTTCGGGACGGTTCAGCGTGATCCACGCCACCCCGTCCCGCTCGTCGTAGAGCACCGTTTCGTACGTCATGTCGGGAAGAGTACCTATCAGCCGTGCCGCCGGTCGCTGGGCGTCAAGCAGGCTCAATCGCCTTCGACGAACGGGAAGATCCGAGTGAAGTCGGCCCCCGGCTCCACATCCGCGAACCGGTCCCACACCGTTGCGGTGACGGTCCCGATGGCAGCCGGAGTGGAGTGCTCTTTCACGGCTTCCAGGTAGAGCTGCACGTCCTTCTTCATCAGTGCGTTGCTGAAGCCGGAGGCGTAGCGACCATTCAACACATGGTTCGGGAACTTGTCGGACGTGGCCGTGCTCTGGCCGCTCGCGCTGTTCAGCACTTCGAGCATCGTGCCCATGTCGAGTCCCACCGACCGTCCGAACGCGATGGCCTCGCTGGTGGCGGCGAGGGCAGTGGCGGACAGGAAGTTGTTGGCGAGCTTCATGGCCTGGCCGAGCCCCGGGCGGTCGCCCACCCGATACTTCCGATCGCTGAGTCCGGCGAGGACCGGCTCCACATGGGCGCAGTCGTCGTCGGTGCCGGCGAACATCACGGCGAGGGTGCGAGCCCGCGCCCCGGCCGGGCCCCCCGATACTGGCGCGTCGACGTAGCCGAGGCCTTCGCTCGCGGCCAACGCGGCAATCGCCCGTGCGGCCCGCACCCCGATCGTGGACGTGTCGACAACGTGCGTGGTGCGGCGAGCGTCGACGGCGAGGATCTCGCGGGTCACCTGCTCGGACACGTCGCCATCGGGAAGGCTCAGCACGACGACGTCGGCGTTCCGCGCGACGTCGCCGACGCTCGCTAGGTGCTCCGAGCCCTCGGGCGCGCGATCCGGGCCGAGCGCGTCGTGGGCAACGACGGTGTGTCCGGCCTGCACGAGGTTCGACGCCAGGGCGCCGCCCATGTTGCCGAGCCCGATGAAGCCAACGATCTCCTGGGTGGCGTTCAGCGCTCCTTCTCCCGCGCTGCGCGCACCTCCTTCACGCTGCGGCGAGCCGCGACGCCGGCCGGAGCACCGCAGTAC
>CAMDCC010000151.1 GCA_945889545.1 Bifidobacterium breve
GGTATGGCACGGGTTCACGCAGATGTCGTGCTTCACGGAGAGCACCCCGATTGTTGTTGCAGGAGCCGAAGGGCACGAGCTCATCGACGTCGATGGCAAGCGCTACATCGACGCCATCTCGTCGCTCTGGGTGAACACGCTCGGCCACCGTGTGCCTGAGCTCGACGAGGCGTTGCGTGAGCAGCTCGACCGGGGCGCGCACTCCACCCTGCTCGGCAACAGCAACCAGATCGTGGTCGAGCTCGCCGAGGCGCTGGCATCGCGTGTACCGGTCGACGACCCGCACTTCTTGTTCGCGGGCGATGGTGCGTCGGCCGTCGAGCAGGCCTTGAAGATCGCCTTTCAGTTCTGGGTGAACCTCGGCGTTAGCGGGCGTACGAAGTTCCTCGCTTTCGGCGGCGCGTATCACGGCGACACGATGGGGGCGCTTTCCGTCGGCGACGGTGGCTTCGGTACCAACGTGTTCGACCCCTTGCGCTTCCCGGTGCTCCGCGCGCCGCACTTCGCCGACCCCGAGTGCTTCACGACTGCGGCGCGCATGGTCGCCGACCACGCGCATGAGCTCGCCGCAGTGATCGTCGAGCCGCTCGTACAAGCTGCTGCGGGCATGCAGATCGCACCGGCCGCGTCCTTTGGCGCGCTCGGTGACGCGTGCCGAGAGCACGACGTGCTCCTCATCTGTGACGAAGTGGCGACCGGATTCGGGCGCACCGGCACACTGTTCGCGTCGGAACAGTGCGGACTTACTCCTGACCTCATGGCCATCGGCAAAGGGATGACGGCGGGTTACCTTCCGCAATCCGCCACGGTCGCGAGTGGTCGAGTGTTCGACGCATTTCTCGGACCTGATCTCTCCGACAAGACGCTGTACCACGGGCACTCGTACAGCGGGAACGCGCTCGCGTGCGCGGTGGCGCTGCGCCATGTCGAGTTGATCGAGTCACGCGACGTGCTCGCCAACGTGCGTGCCCGGTCCGCCGAATTGCTTGCGCTGCTCGATGCGCGCATCGCGCCGCTCGCTGCGGTGCGCGAGGTGCGGTTGCACGGGCTCATGGGCGGCGTCGAGCTCGCACCGTCGGAGGACAATCTTCGGTGGGGGCGGCGAGTGTGCGCGGCTGCGGTCCGGCGCGGTGTGCTGCTACGCCCCATCGGCGACGTCGTCGTGCTTATGCCTCCACTCACGATCACGGCGCCCGAGCTCACGCGCATCGTTGACGCGCTCGAGGCATCGATCGGCGAGGTCTGCCCATGACTTGGCGGGATTGGGCGGAGGCCGAGGCGGCGAACATTCACAACGCCGGACAGTGGCGTGCACCGCGCGACCTCGACGCGGCCGGGCCCGAAGGCAAGCTCGCGCCCGACGATCGCCCAGTCGTGACGTTCGCGTCGAACGACTACCTCGGGCTCACGCAACACCCCACCGTGATCGCGGCAGCGCACGCGGCGATCGACCGTTGGGGCGCGGGTTCCGGCTCGGCTCGGCTCATCGTCGGTTCGCGGCCCATCCATTCGGAGCTCGAGCACGAGCTCGCCGACTGGAAGCGGACCGAACGAGCGGTCCTCTTCCCGACTGGCTTTGCCACGAACCTCGGCGTGATCACAACCTTCGCCGGGCCGGGAGCGTTCGTGGTCTCCGACGAGCTGAATCACGCGTCGATCATCGACGGTTGCCGGCTGGCGCGCGCCGACGTGGAAATCGCGCGCCACGCCGATCCCGAACATGTCGACGCGCTCCTCCATGCGTCAACCGTCGAGCGGAAGATTGTCGTCACCGACACGGTCTTCTCGATGGACGGCGACCTCGCTCCCATTGATGCGCTCATCGAGGTCTGTGCCCGTCACGGCGCACTTCTCGTGATCGACGAGGCGCACGCCGTGCTTGGTCCCGATCCGGCACTCGACCACATCGAAGCCATCAGGATCGGCACACTGTCAAAGACGCTCGGGGCGCTCGGTGGGTTCGCGGCCGGCCCCGCGCATCTGTGCGACCTCATCGTGAACCGTGCCCGCTCATACCTCTTCACCACCGCGTCCACGCCGGCCGACGCGGCGGCGGCGCTCGCGGCGTTGGAGGTGGTGCGCTCACCCGAGGGCGTTGAACTCCGTGCCCGACTCGGTGCGCACGTTGAACGACTGCGCCCGGGCCACCCATCACCGATCGTGCCCTATGTGATCGGTGACGAGCGCGCCACGCTCGATGCTGCGGCGGCGCTGCTCGACGACGGGATGCTCGTGCCGGCCATTCGGCCGCCAACGGTGGCACCGGGCACATCGCGTCTGCGCGTCGCGCTCTCTGCCGCGCACACCAAGGAGCAAGTGGAAGTGCTCAAGGACGCGCTCTCCCGCCTCACGTCATGACGCAGTCCAGATGAGCCGGACGACATGACCCGGCCCCGCGTACTGGTTGTGGTCAGCGGCACCGGCACGGGCGTGGGCAAGACGTGGTTCTCGGCCGTCACGCTCGGGCTGCTGCGCAGCCGGGGAGTCAGCGTCGCCGCGCGGAAGCCGGTGCAGTCGTTCGAGCCGGGAGAGCATCCGCTCGACGCGGAAGTGCTTGCGGCCGCAACGGGAGAGGCCGTCGACGAAGTGTGCCCACCGCATCGCGCGTACGAGCGCGCCCTGGCACCACCGATGGCGGCCGAAGCATTGGGTCGGCCGGCGTTCAGAATCGCCGATCTCGTAAGCGAGCTGACCTGGCCCGATGGTGTCAGCGTGGGAGTGGTCGAGGGTGCCGGCGGCCCGCGCTCCCCGCTCGCGGCCGACGGCGACACCGTGGACTTGGTTGCCGCAATCCAGCCCGATTTCGTCGTCATCGTCTCCGACGCCGAGCTCGGAGCGATCAATGCCTCTCGCGTGAACGCGGCGCCGTTCGCGCCGCGACGCGTGCTCGTGGCATTGAACCGGTTCGATGAGCACAACGATGTGCACCGTCGCAACCTCCACTGGCTGCGTCTACGCGCCGACTTCGACGTGGTGACCAGCCCGACCGCACTGGCCGACCACCTCGCCCCTTAGCGACCCCGAACCTGGTCGCGCTCGCTCGGGCTCGTAAGGAAGTGAGTGGCTTTGCCGCTCTCTTCCGGCGGGAGACGGAGCTTGCGAAGTCGACCAGAGATCTGGACCCGAGCCCGCCCTTCGGGCCGCTCGCCTGCTCTCAGCGACCAAAGCGGTCCATCGCTCGGAACCACTGCCCGACGACCGGGAGGTACGCGCCCCGCAAGAAGTTCAACGGGATCCTGGGGAACTCGAGATGGGCGAACGGCGGTGGTGGCTCCTCGTCGGCGATCCACGCCGCCGCGCGTGCACCGAACCAAGTGGCGAGCGCAATGCCGGTGCCGTTGCACCCCGTCGCGTACGCCAGGCCATTGACGCGCCCGAAGTGCGGCATACGGTCGAAGGTGATCGCCACCTGCCCACCCCACGCGAAGTCGAGTGTCGTCCCGGCGAGCTGGGGATGGATGCGCACCATCTCTCGGTAGAGGCGGTCGCGCGCGCTGGGCACGCTCATCGGCGCCAGACTTGTCCGCCCACCGAAGACCATGCGTCGATCGGGCGACAAACGCCAGTATGCGAGCAGGTTGCGGGTGTCGAACACCATTCGTCCTCGCGGGATCAGCGTGCGGGCCACGTCCTCGTCGAGCACTCCTGTCGCGATGATGTAGCTCCCGATGGGGAGCACGCGTCGCCCGAGCGGCGGCACCAAGCCGTCGATGTACGCGTTCGTCGCGACGAGCACATCTTTCGCGAGCACAACGCCGCGCGTGGTGGCCACTCGCCATCCCCCGCGCGCCCGTCGTTCGAGCACTTCGGCTCCGGTTCGATCGTGAACATCCGCGCCAGCATCGAACGCGAGCCGCACAAGGCCGGCGTGGTACTTCGCCGGTTGGATGCCCGCAACGTCGTCCATCACGAGCCCTGCGACGTACTCCGACGACCCGATCTCCTCGTGCAGCTCACCGCGATCAACGAAGTGTGCGGACCTCCCAAGATCGTCCACCCACTCGCGTTCGGCCTCACGCAGCCCCGCAACTTGCGCGTCGTGGTGGGCAAGCAGCAAACCGCCGCACTGCAGGTAGTCGCACGCGATCGCATGCTCGTCAACGAGACGCTCGACCAGCGCGCACGCTTCGAACACCGATTCGGCCATCTCGCGTCCGAGCGGTCCGTACTTGCGCGTCAGCGCACGCGGCCCGTATTTGAGCTCCGGGATGACCATGCCGCCGTTGCGCGTGCTCGCACCGCCGATGCCGAGCTCGTCGGCTTCGAGCACGACGACGTGGCGCCCGCGCCGGGCCAGCTCTGCGGCCGCCATGAGCCCGCAGTACCCACCGCCCACCACGACGACGTCCGCTTCCGTGGGCAACGGCCCTGCCGGGGGGCGGACGCGCTCGACGCCTTCGTGCCACAGCACGGATTCGCGGTATGCGGGCCCGAGCGGGGCTGCCCGTCGAGGTGCCATCGATTGCGATGGTAGGGCTCGCGATCCGCACTGGAACGGGTACCAAACCCCGGATTCCGCATCCAACGGCGGTACGCGGTGCGGATTCCCTTGCAGGCGTGATCGAGGCGCGCCATGCTCAGGAGCATGCCTCGCTCCGCTGATGCGGCCAACACGGTCGTGATCGACGACGTCGACAAGGCACTCATCGAGCTCCTGCAACACGATGGGCGGCTGCCCTACACGCGCCTTGCGGCCGAGGTCGGGCTGTCGGAAGCCGCCGTGCGCCAGCGCGTGCATCGCCTCATCGAGTCGGGTGCCACCCAGATCGTCGCGGTGACCGACCCGATGATGCTCGGGTTTCGGCGTATGGCGATGGTCGGCATCGGCGTAGAGGGCGACGTGCGATCAGTCGCCGACACGATCGCTTCGATCCCAGAGGTTGATTACGTCGTGATCGTCGGTGGCTCCTTCGACTTGCTGATCGAAGTGGTATGTGAAGACGACAACCACCTCCTCAGCCTCTTGAACGACAAGGTCCGAGCCATCCCTGGAGTTCGCTCGACCGAGACGTTCACCTACCTCCGCCTCTACAAGCAGACCTACTCCTGGGGAACACGATGACCGACGATGCCACCTTCGACGCAGCCAAACTCGACGCGCTCGCGCGCCGGCATCTCTGGATGCACTTCTCACGATTGGGCGCGTACGCGGATCGCCCGATCCCGATCATCAGCGGTGGTGATGGGTGCTACGTCACCGACGTCAACGGCAAGCAGTACCTCGACGCTCTCTCTGGGTTGTTCACGGTGCAGGTCGGACACGGGCGCCGTGAGCTGGGAGAAGCGGCGGCGCGTCAGGCCGAGACACTCGAGTACTTCCCGATCTGGACCTATGCGCACCCACCAGCGATCGAGCTCGCGGCGCGACTCGCGGAGCTTGCCCCCGGCGATCTCAACCGTGTGTTCTTCACGAGCGGCGGCTCCGAAGCCGTCGAGTCGGCGTGGAAGCTAGCCCGCCAGTACTTCCGCGTCATCGGTCAACCCGGTCGGTACAAGGTGATCGCCCGCGACACGGCGTACCACGGCACGACGCTCGGCGCATTGGCCATCACCGGCGTGCAGTCGCTGCGCGAGCCCTTTGAACCGCTGACGCCCGGCGCGACGCACGTCACGAACACGAACCGGTATCGCCATCCTCTTGCCGGTGACGATGCCGCGTTCCTCGAGGCGGTCACACAGCCCATCGAGGATGCCATCGTGCGCGAAGGGCCCGACACCGTCGCGGCCGTCTTCCTCGAGCCGGTGCAGAACGCCGGTGGATGCTTTGTCCCGCCCGCGGGCTACTTCCAACGCATCCGGGAGATCTGTGATCGCTACGGCGTGCTGCTCGTCTCCGACGAGGTGATCTGTGCGTTCGGACGCCTCGGCGACTGGTTCGGCTCGCAGACCTACGACTACCAGCCCGACATGATCACCATGGCCAAGGGCCTGACCAGCGGGTACTCGCCGCTCGGTGGCGTGATCTGTAGCGACCGGCTCGCGGCGCCGTTCCTCGAACCGGGCGCGTCGTTCCTGCACGGCATCACCTTTGGCGGTCATCCCGTAAGCTGCGCCGTCGCGCTCGCCAACCTCGACATCTTCGAACGCGAAAACCTGCTCGAAAACGTGCGCACGCTCGCACCCGGATTTCGCGAGCGTCTCGACGGACTGCGCGACATCCCCATCGTCGGCGATGTGCGCGGGACGGGCTACTTCCACGCGATCGAGCTCGTACGTGACCAAGCCACCGCGGCGCGGTTCGATCGCGGCGAGGCCGAAGAGGTGCTGCGCGGGTTCCTGGCGCCACGCCTCTTCGACGCCGGACTCATCTGCCGTACCGACGATCGCGGCGACCCGGTAATCCAGCTCTCACCGCCATTGATCGCGGGCGACGCCGAGCTCGACATGATCGAGTCGATCCTGCGCACGGCCCTCACCGAAGCGTGGGAGAAGTTCTGCGCGTGAGCGAGCCACTCGTCGTCGGCATCCCTCGCGAGGTGAAGGAGGGTGAACACCGTGTCGCGGTCACGCCCGACGGCGTGCACGAGCTCACGGCCGCGGGCGGGGCGACGGTGCTCATCGAAGCCGGGGCCGGCGAAGGCTCATCGATCTCCGACGACGATTACGCGCGCGCCGGTGCCGAGATCGTCGCCGACGTCGATGCAGTCTGGCAGCGCGCCGGACTGGTGATGAAGGTCAAGGAGCCACAGGTCGAGGAGCTCGACCGGTTGCGGCCCGGCCTCGTCCTGTTCACGTATCTCCACCTGGCGGCGTATCCCGAGGTGGCCGACGCGCTGCTCGAACGCAAGGTCACCGGCGTCGCATACGAGACGGTCCAAGTGGAAGGCGGCGCGCTGCCGCTGCTCGCACCCATGAGCGAGGTGGCCGGACGCATGGCGCCGCAGATCGGCTCGCACTTCCTCGAGCGCGACCACGGCGGGCGCGGCGTGCTCCTCGGCGGTGCGCCCGGTGTGCGCCCCGCGCGGGTAGTGGTGCTCGGCGCCGGCAATGTCGGATGGAACGCGGCCTGGATCGCCCAAGGCATGGAAGCCGAGGTCCTGTTGCTCGACAAGAACCTGGATCGACTGCGCTGGGTCGACCAGATCCACAAAGGCCGGATCATGACGTTGGCGAGCAACCGCGGCGCGGTCGAACGCGCCGTCGCCGACGCCGACCTCGTCATTGGCGCAGTGCTCGTCCCGGGAGGTCGCGCGCCGGTGGTCGTGACCGAGGCGATGGTGCGAACCATGAAGGCGGGCGCGGTGATCGTCGATGCCGCCGTCGACCAGGGTGGCTGCATC
>CAMDCC010000152.1 GCA_945889545.1 Bifidobacterium breve
CTTCCGGTCCCCGCAGCCCGATCGCTCTTGGGTGACCGCGGCAGGTGCGGTGCTTGATGCCGCCGCGCTCTACAACTCGGCGCTAGCGGTGCCATGGTCGCCGAACGCGGGGATGCTGGTGCGGAGTGGGTTCACGTCACTACGCACGATCGCCGCGTACTTCGACATCCCGTTCGATCCCGACCCGGCGCTGACCGACTCCATCAGCATCGCCCGCGACGAGTTCGACGAAGCGTGCGAGGCGTTCGCCGAGGCGCGTATCCCGATGCACGACGACCGCGACCAGTCATGGCGCGACTTCCAAGGCTGGCGGGTGAACTACGACTCCGCACTGTTGGCGCTGGCCGGTCTCACGATGGCGCCCTACGCGCCGTGGTCGTCGGACCGATCGATGTACCGACGGCGCGGGTTTGTTCGCCGTCGAGCGCGGTAGCTACTCGCCGAAGAGGCCTATTCGAAGAGACCTAATCGAAGAGAGAAGTCTCCTTGAGGCCGGGCGCGGCACCCCGCCGGATGAACCACTCGGTGCCGAAGGCTTCGCGGAACATCTCGACCGGCATCGCGAGGAAGAACGACGATTCGCCCACTTGGCTCGCGTGCTCGACGAGTGCGGCGCGCTTGCGGTCGACGAAGTCGGACACGTCGACCGAAGTGGTGATCTGTGATTCGGGGACACCGATCTTGATGTCGTCGGGATCTTCGACGCCGCCGGGCATGTCGATCCCCGCGCTCTTGAACGCTTCCCAGTTCGCTCGCATCATCTGGCTGATCGCATCGGCGTTCATCGTGGTCTCGTACACGCGAGGAGTGCCAGCGAGCGCCGCGGCCTGCACGCCGACCCGGTGCACCTGGATGTGGTCGGGATGGCCGTATCCGCCGTTGTCGTCGTAGATGGTCAGCACTTCGGCGTTCTCCGCGCGCAGGATCGCCGCGAGGCGCTCCGATGCCTCGTTGACGTCGGCCGTCCAGAAGGAGCCGGGCTCGTCGTTCTCGGGCAGCCCGGCCATCCCCGAGTCGCGGTAGCCGAGGAACTGCACGCTCGAGATGCCGAGGATCTCGGCGGCTCGAGCCACCTCGGCGGCGCGGCGTTCGGCCAGCGTCTCACCCGGCTCGAGGAAGCCGTCATCCACCTCTCCGAGCTCGCCGCCCGTGGCGACGACCAGCACCACCCGGCGTCCGGCCGCAGCCTCCCGGGCGATGACGCCGCCGGTCGCGATCGTCTCGTCGTCGGGATGGGCGTGAAAGCACACCAGGGTTCCCAGCATCGCCTTCTTCATGATTGCGTCCATGATGACGCCATGGTCGCGCCTCAGCCCAAGCCTCGTGGACCGCCCTCGTGGACCGCCCTCGCGGCGTTCCTGACGTGAGCGTCAGGCGATTCGTGGCTAGAGTGCCGCCGAGTCGTCGACCGCCCAGGTCGTTGGCTGGGGGTTCGATCGAAACGGGGGGGGAACAGATGCGGCGAGTGTTGGCTGTCATCACGGCGGCGCTGGTCATCAGCGCGCTGGTCGGGGCCCAGGCGGTCACCGCCGGGGCTGGTGGGGGCGGGGGCAAGGTCCCCGGCGTCACCAAGACCGAGATCCGCATCGGTGGGTATGCCAGCCCCCCGAACGACACGCTGAACGTCGCGTACCCCGATGGGTACGACGGCGTCGAGGCGTACTTCGAGAAGGTCAACAAGGCCGGCGGCCTCTTCGGCCGCGACATCAAGCTCGTCGCGAAGCTGAGCGACAACGGGCAAGCCTCTACTGGCGCCATCGTCGTGCGGTCGCTCGTCGAAGAGAAGAATGTCTTCGCGGTCGCGCCGGTCATGACGAACTCGTTCACTCTTGGTGGGAAATACCTCTCCGACGAAGGCGTGCCCGCGTTCGGCATCAACGTCGAGCCGGCATGGTGTGGCACGTCCGCGGAGCAGGACGCGATCGAGAAGGCCCTGCTCCAGACCGCGGAGATCCAGCAATGCCCGCGTGAGGGCTTGTTCGGCGAGAAGGGCTCGTTCCTCTGCTTTGAGTGCCCGGGCGTGGCGCCGTCGTACATCGCGCTCGAGCGTGGCTACACGAAGGTCGCGGTGTTCGGGTACACGCACATTTCGTCGTCCAAGTGCGTCACCGGCGTGATCAAGGGCTTTGAGAAATACGGCATCGAGGTCGCGCACAGCAACCAGGCATTGGAGTTCGGGTTCAGCGTGAGCGAGATCCAGGCCGACGTCCAGGCCATGAAGGACAAGGGCGTGCAGTTCGTCGCCACCTGCATGGAGTTCAACGGCGGGTTCAAGCTCTCCGAAGGTCTCCGGCAGGCCGGCGTCGACGACGTCGTCTTCTACGCGCCCGAGGGCTACAAGCAGTCGACGCTCGACAAGGCCGGCGAAGCGCTCGAAGGTTGGATCTTCCGCCTCGGGTTCGCCCCGTGGCACGGCGAGGACCTCCCGAAGGGCACCCGCCAGTTCCTCAAGGCCATGAAGAAGCGCGGCGTCGAGCCGAGCGAGCACAACCAGGCTGGTTGGATCAACGCGGCGCTGCTCGTCGAGGGCATCAAGGCCGCCGGGAAGAACTTCACCCGTCAATCGGTGATCGACGCGATCAACGAGATCACCGACTTCACGGCCGACGGCATCATTCCGCCGACCGGCTGGCAGTTGGGCGGCGGTGGCCATAGCGCCAGTTACGAGGCGTGTGACGTCTACGAAGAGGTGCAGGACGGCGAGTTCGTCACCATCTTCGGCAAGCCGGGGCAGCCGTTCGTCTGCTTCGCGACGACTCCGTTGCTCCCCGACACCTTGGAGCCGTACTACCGGCCGTTGGCGGCGGGCGAGACCGCACCGACGCTGGTTCCCCAGCCGTAACCGAGCGACGGCCCCGATGGCGATGTCCGGCACCGAGAGATAGGTCGCTCTCGTGGACCAGCTCACCGATTGGGTGATCCAGGGCGTACCCATCGGGTGCGTGTACGGACTGGTCGCCGTCGGGCTCGTCCTCACTTATAAGACGTCGGGGGTCTTCAACCTGGCGTTCAGCGGCCAGGCGTTCCTCTGCGCGTGGTTCTGGTACGACCGGATCCAGAACCACGACTGGCCGATCTGGCTGAGCTTCGTGGTCACGGTCTTCGTGGTCGCCCCGCTCGTGGGCCTGCTGCTCGACCGGGCTTTGTTCCGGTACATGCGCACGGCGTCGTGGCAGGTGAAGCTGGTCACCGCGCTGGGCTTGCTCGTCTCGTTCCCGGAGATCGTCAAGGCGCTCTACGACTACACGCCGGCAACGTTTCCCCCAACCCTCGCTGGCTTCATCGGCCGCGGACAGTACGACTACTTCACGATCGGCGAGAACACACTCAGCCCCGACTCGTTGATCGTGATGATCGTCACGGTGATCGCGGCCATCGCGCTCGGGCTGCTGTTTCGATACACCGCAGTCGGCCTCCAGATGCGAGCGGTCGTCGAGAGCCCTCGCATGGTCGAGCTCGCCGGCGTCGACGCCGACCGCGTGGGGATGGTCGCGTGGATGCTCTCGAGCACGATGGCGGGCATCGCCGGCGTGCTCCTCGTGCCGCTCTACCAAGGTGTCAACGGCACGGAGTTCCAGATCGTGATCATCGGTGCGATTGCGGCAGGGGCGATCGGGAGGTTCCAGAACATCCCGCTCACGCTCGTCGGCGCTATCGGCATCGGCATCGTTGGCCGTGCATTGCAGGATCTGCTCGAAGGCAACGAGCTCGCGCTCGACGTGCGGCCGTCGTTGCCGTTCCTTGTGCTCTTCCTGCTCTTGGTGTTCTGGACCAAGCTCCGCGAGGGACGCGCCGCAGCCGACCCGCTCGCCGGTGTCGACCCGCCACCTCCGGCGATGGCCCACGAGTACAAGGACGCGGCGCTCCAACGGACCACGAAGATTGTGTTCCCCGTGTTCATGGTCGGCTTCTTGGTCGTCATGCTCACGCTCGTCAGCGGTCCCTGGATCGGCCGCATCACGCTGGCGTTCGTCTTTGCGGTGATCTTCCTCTCGATCACGGTGTTCACCGGTCTCGGTGGTCAGATCTCACTCGCGACAGCCACGTTCGCCTCGGTGGGTGCCTTCGGAGCAGTGCACCTCTTTGCCGATCTCGACGTCCCCGCCCTCCTCACGCTGCCGATCGCGGCCGTCGGGGCCGCGGTTGTCGGCGCGATCCTCGTGCTCTTCATCGACGGCCTACCTGCGCTCATTGGCCGGTTCACCGGTCGCCCGCCCGCGCGCCTTTCGGGCCTCTACCTGTCGCTGGCCACGTTCGCGTTTGCCCTCATGATGGACAAGACGGTCTTCCGCCGTGAAGCGGTGATCGGCGGCGACTCCGGGCTTCCGATCGACCGCCCCGAGTTCTTGGCGGCCGACCAGGATGAACGGTGGTTCCTGGTGGTGTTCGCCATCTTCGCTGTCGTCGCGTTCTTGGTCATCCTCATCCGGAAGGGCACCACCGGCCGCTTGATGGCGGCGCTCCGGGGGAGCGACCCCGCAGCGGCCTCGATCGGGATCAACGCGCGAGCCCTGCGCATCACGCTGTTCGCGATCTCTGCCGGGATCGCCGGTCTCGGTGGCGCGCTCCTCGCTTTGCACGCGCAGAACGCGACGCCTCGCGAGACCATCTCATTCCTCGGTCCTGTGTGGGTCGTGCTCGTCGTCACGCTCGGTGCGCGCACAGTGGACGGCGCGGTCAATGCGGCGCTCGGGTTCGTGATCTTCCAAACGTTCCTGTTGCCGGAGCTCGGGTTCCGTCCCGAGTTCGCGATCATGTTGTTCGGACTCGGTGCCATCACCTACGCCCGCCATCCCGAAGGGATCGTGGAGTTCCAGACCCGCAGGAGCATCCTCAGCCAGATCCGACAACGGGCCTTGGGCGTGAGGGCACACGAGCTCAAGGCCGAGGGCGCGTTGCCCGCGGAGTACTGGCCGGTCCGGCGGGCGGTCATGCCGGTGTTCGCAGGCCCTTTGCTGTACTTCGCGTACATCTTGATCGGCAGCCTGTTCACCGACGGCTGGCTCAGTGTTCGCAGCCCGACGATCCTGTTCTTCATCGTTCCGAGCGTTCTCTATGCGTTCGGTTGGGTTGTCGTGACCAGCATCCGACTCGAACGCGATGGCGGCGTGCGCTTTGGTCTGTTGCGCCTGGCAGCCGGCGGCGTTGTCGGCGGACTCGTCGGTGTGTTCTTCGACAGCAAGGGATGGCCGTTGCGCGGCAGCCTGCTCGACTGCGTCCTCGTGGGCATCGCCGGCGGCTTTGCCGTGGTCGCGTTCTTCCTCTTGCCAGTGCATGTGCAACGCATCACCAAGGTGCGCAACTGGGTCACGACGCCGATCTCGTGGCACGCGGGCCGGGCCCCTGCCGGCTTCATCATCTTTTCGGCGCTTCTCTTCCAGCGGACGACGCTCACGGGTGCGACGGCCGGGAGCTTGTTCGAGCAGGGCGCTCCACCAGCTGGGTGGCCGGTGTTCTTCGTGGTCTGCATGTTCGTCATCGCCTGGGTGCAGTGGGTCGCGGCCGTCCAGGCCGCCGTGAACGAGCTCGCGATCGGCGGCGAGGGCTTCGTGCCACCCGAAGAGACGGCGTTTGTGGCCGATCGTCCGGCTGCAGTGCCAGCCCCGACCGGAGGTGCGGCGTGACCGACGTAGCAACCACCGCCGTGAGCAGTGCGACCGACGGCCGCGGCAAGTTGCTCGACGCCCGGGGGATCGAGAAGCGTTTCGCCGGCATCACCGCGTTGAACAACGTCAACATCGATGTGGAGTATGGCGAGATGGTCGGGCTCATCGGGCCGAACGGTGCCGGCAAGACCACGTTGTTCAACTGCCTCCTCGGCATGCTCACTCCCGAGGAAGGGACCGTCACCTTCGACGGCCAGGAGATCAGCGCGTTGCCGGTCTACAAGCGTGCGCGGCTCGGCTTCGGACGTACGTTCCAGCGCCTCGAGCTGTTCGCGGGCATGACGGTGCGTGAGCACTTCTTGGTCACGGAACGGCAGCGCAATCGTTCCGGGCGGCTCTGGAAGGACCTTCTGAACCTCTCCAAGCCGACCGCCGACGAGCAAGCCCGTGCTGAGAAGATGATCGAGTTGCTCAACCTGCACAAGGAGGCCGACCGGCCGGTCGAGTCGCTGAGCCTCGGACGCGGTCGCCTCGTGGAGCTCGGACGCGCGCTCATGACCGAGCCCAAGCTCTTGCTGCTCGACGAGCCGTCCTCGGGGCTCGACGTGAAGGAGACCGCGGCGCTGGCGGAGCGCCTGCGCATCGTTCAGCAGGACTATGAGTTCGCGGTGCTCCTCGTGGAGCACGACGTGGAGATGGTGCAGAGCCTGGTGACCCGCATGTTCGTCCTCGATTTCGGCACGATGATCGCGTCTGGTCCGACGGGCGCCGTGCTCGGTGATACCGCCGTCCGCAAGGCCTACCTCGGAGACATGGGATGACCGCCTCGACCGCTGCGACCTCCAAGTCGTCAGGGGCGGCGTCGTCCTCGCCAGCATCGAACGGCGCGCCGCTGCTCGAGCTGCGTGACGTCGAGGCGAGCTACGGGCCGTTCCGTTCGCTGTTCGGCGTGTCATTCACCGTTCGCGAGGGTTCCGTGATGGCGCTCCTCGGGTCGAACGGCTCGGGCAAGACCACCGTCGTGCGGGTGTGCTGTGGCCTGCTCAAGCCCACCACGGGGCAGCTTCTCTACCAGGGTGACGACATCACGGGGAAGCGACCCTTCCGTCTTGCTCGGATCGGGATCGTCCACGCGCCCGAGGGCCGCTCGGTGTTCTCGACCCTCACCGTGGAGGAGAACCTCCAGCTCACCTTCCGTCAGGTGTTCGGTCGTCGCGGCGCCAAGGCTGCGCTCCAGAAGGCGTTCGACCAGTTCCCGCGGCTCGGTGAGCGTCGCCATCAGATCGCGGGCACGCTGTCCGGCGGTGAGCAGCGCATGCTCTCATTGGCACGGGTGTTGGTTCACGAGCCCAAGCTGCTCATCACCGACGAGCTCTCCCTCGGCCTCGCCCCGGTGATCATCGACGAGGTGTACCGCACACTCGCCACGATCCGTGAGCACGGCACGTCGCTGCTGATCGTCGAGCAGCACGTGCACCAGGCGCTCACCCTCGCCGACGATGTTGTGGTGATGTCGAAGGGGAAGGTGGCGCTCGCGGGTCCCGTCGGCGAGCTGGGCGACGTGACCGAGAGCATCCTCCCTGCAGTGCACGGCGAGCTCCCCAGCAACGGGGGCCGCTAGAGCTCTGAGTCAGGACGCGAGCGGGGCCGCCCCGAAGGGCGGCCCCTGTGCT
>CAMDCC010000153.1 GCA_945889545.1 Bifidobacterium breve
GTCACGTTGGAGCTCAGCCCAGGTGACCGTGTCGCGAGGAACTGAACTCACGTCTCGCCGAGCTGCTCGCTCCGCTCCGCCGCGGCCAGCGCATCGACGATCACGTCGAGCGGCTTCTCGCCTGCGAGCACCTGATCGAGCGCCTGGACCGTCACGTTCACGCGATGGTCGGTGACGCGGTTCTCCTTGAAGTTGTACGTGCGGATCTTCTCGGAGCGCCCGCCGCCCTTCACTTGATCGCGCCGCACCGACGACATCTCTGCGTCCTGGCGGTCTCGTTCCTCCTGTAACAGGCGTGAACGCAAGATGCGCAGCGCCTTGTCCTTGTTCTGCAGCTGGCTCTTCTCGTCCTGACACGTGACGACAAGGCCTGTGGGCTTGTGCGTGATGCGCACTGCGGAGTCGGTGGTGTTCACTGACTGGCCTCCGGGTCCGCTCGATCGGAACACGTCGATCTCGAGATCACCGGGCGCGATCTCGACGTCGACCTCCTCGGCCTCCGGCAGCACCACGACAGTTGCTGCGCTTGTGTGCACCCGACCCTGGCTCTCGGTGGTCGGCACCCGCTGCACACGATGCGGACCGGCCTCGTACTTCAGCCGGGCCCACGCGTCGGGACCCTTGGCCACGAGCGTGGCTTCTCGCAGGCCGCCCATGTCGGAGGGTTGACTAGTGAGCGTCTCGACCTTCCAACCGCGCCGCTTGGCCAAGCCTTCGTACATCTGGAAGAGGTCGCGAGCCCAGAGGTTCGCCTCTTCGCCGCCCTCGGCGCCTCGGATCTCGATGATCACGTTGCGACCGTCGTTGGGATCGCTCGGCACCAAGAGCTCTTTGATCTTGTCCTCGAGCTCAGCGAGCCGCGCTTGCTTCTCGGTCACTTCCGTGCGGAGGTACGTCTGCATGTCGGCATCGGCTCCACCTGCCGCCTCTCCCTCCAAGAGCTCCTGAGCTTCGGCAATCTCCGATTCCGTTGCGCGGTACTCGCGGTACGCGTCGACGACCGGCTTCAGCTCGGCGTGTCGTCGACCCGCGTCGCGCGCGGCCGCCTGATCGCCCGCCGCGTAGATCTCCGACAAGTTCGCTTCGAGCTTCTCGAGCTCGGCTTCGGCGTCATCTAGATGTTCGAACACACACCCAGGGTACTGGCGGTCTGGTCATGCTTCCTGAGAACGGCGACCACTACTTGAAGACTTGGAATGCCTTGAAGTCGTCGCCGAGCACGGCTTCCGTGTCGTTCACGCCGAGCCACGCCAATCCGGTCGCGTAGTGCCGCCGGAAGTCGTCGGTGTGGCGCAGGTTGCCGTGCGGATCGAGGTCGGTGAGCGATGGCGGCTCGCCGTACCGACCACCCTGCACGCGGGGGCCGACCACGAAGTGCACGTTCGCCGTGCCGTGATCGGTCCCACTCCCGTTCTCGGCGGCTCGGCGCCCGAACTCTGACACGGTCATCAGCGTGACCTTGTCGGCATCCTTGCCCAAGGCGTTGAAGAAGCCGTCGATGCCGTCGTCGAGCTGCTGGAGGAGTAAGGGGTGCCGCTCGGCCTGGCCCTCGTGGGTGTCGAAGTCGCCGACGCCGTTCACGTAGATGACGCGCGGCTTCGCGGGCGATTGCACGAGCTGCGCGGCCAGGAGCAGGGATTCGGCCACGCTCGCGTCCTGGTACCGCGTGTTGCGGCGACCCGCGGCGTTGCTCTCGCCGGGATCGGGCTCTGGCCCGTCCGTCAGTGCTTGGTCGAGCTGCGTGCGCGCCTTGACTGTGAGGCCAACCGCGCGTTGCACCTGACCGACGAGTGCCGACGTGTCGACCTTCGCCGGCGTGAAGTCGCTCCAGGCTGCGACGAGCTCATCGGCGTCCTGCCCGCTTGGGGCGTCCAGCCACGCGGGGATCTGCGGTTGCAATCCGTCGGAGTTCGCGATCGTGGTGGCGAAGGACTGCCGGCCGATGAGTGCCGGTGATGGGCCCGGCCCGATGGCGATCGCCGCGAGCGGATCGTCGAACCCCACCGTGCCGTCGAGATACGCGCCGAGCCATCCCCCGCCGCCGGCCCCACCCTTGGCCGACCACCAGATGGCGAACGATCCGAAGTGCGAGAGGTCGGGATCGTCGTAACCGAGGCCCTGCACGATGGCGACCTGCCCATCGTCGTAGCGCTTCGCCAGTTTGGCCAGGCTCGGGTGCAATCCAACCTCGCCGTCGAGGTCGATCGCGTCGGTGACTGCGAGGGTCGGGCGCAGGTCGCGGTATCGCCCGTCGGTGAGCGGCACGACTGTGTTCAACCCGTCGTTCCCGCCACCCATCTCCACGACCACAAGGGTGCGGCCGTTGGCATCGGCTTCGAGCTCGCCCGCGCGCATCGTCGCGCCGGCCGGCTCGCCACCCCACTCCCAGACCGACAGTCCGTATCCCGCGCCGACGGTGACCGCGGTGCCGACGCCCAGCGTCCGCAGGAAGTCGCGTCGGGTGACATCTGTTCTGTTGGAGCGTGGTCGCGGCATGTTCATGTGACGGCGAACTCTGGTGAGAGGGCGGCGAGTGCGAACTGGCGCCCGGGGTCGGTCTCGCGTTCCAACACTCGGCGCGTCGACGGCTCGATGTCGAAGATGCCGAACCGCGCGAGCAGATCGTCGACCTCGGCGAGCTCGGTCGGTGGCGCCGGCAGCACGTTGAGGAGGTCGAAGGTGTGCACGAGCTGGTGCGGGCCGAGCAACAACGTGCCTTCGGGGAATCCACCCACGTTCGGCGGAACGAACGGGATGAAGCCGATCGTACTTAGCGCTTCGCCCACACCGTTGGTGTCCTGCGCACGGCGGCGGATCGCCCCGATGTCGAGCTGCGACACACCTCCGGCTTGGGCGATGCCAACGAGCTTCTCGACGGGTGTGCGCACCCGGGCGCGCACCGAAGCCTTCGAGGTGAACGCCGACTCGGCGGCAATCGCCTCGACCAAGCCCATGATCGACCAGTCGCGGGCGAACGCATCGCCGAGACGCTCGACCGTGCGGTCGTCGGGGTCGAGACCGACGAGCTCGCGGTAGAGCTTCAACGCGATGAACCGGCCGGTCGACGGATGCTCGAGGACCACGTCGAGCGCGGTATCCAGATCAAACGCGCCGCGCTGACCAAGCAACTCCTTCTCGCCGCTGTCGTGACGCGGCGCGATGAAGATCGACTCCCACGGCCCGGCGCCGAGCTCGCTCAATCGGCTCGAGAACCGACGACCCGGCACGTTCACGACCCAACCGGTGAACGATCGAGAGGCTTCGACCACGTCCTGCTGCTTGTAGCCACCGCCGATACCCATGGTGAACAGCTCGAGGCACTCGCGCCCGAAGTTCTCGTTGACCATGTCGTTCTCGTTGCTGATGCCGTCGAGGTACACGAGCATCGCCGGATCCTTTGCGGCTGCGTGCAGGAGCTCGGCGAACGATCCCGTGGCGTGCGTCCGGATCATGGCGTGCTGCTGGTGCACGAGGTACGGCACCCGCACCTTGGCGATGCTGGTGGCAAAGTGGTCCTGCCAGAACCACACCAGCCGCTCTTCAATCAGGCGCGGGCTGGTCCGCATCTGATCGATCCACCACGCGATCGTCGGCACGATCTCGATCGGCTGCTGCTGGTCGTACGACGAGGGTGGCGCCATCGGCGGCGGCACAGGTGCGGGGCCGACCGACAGGTCGAGGGCACGCGCGATTGCAGCGTCGGTAGACTCGAGCCCGGCGACGATGTCGGGGTGTACCCCCATCGACAACCGTCGGACCACATGACTGATGCGCTCTCGCTCGCTGATGCTCACGATGGAAAGCCTCGCGTCGGAATGTGAAGGAACCATGAAGTGACGCTGATGGGCTGACCAAGCGACTCCGTGGTCATGGCGGGTCGGGGCCGGTGCCGGGTGGGACGAGGTCCCAGTTTTGGGTGGTGCCGGTGACTTTCCATCCCTCGTTGGTCTTGAGTCGGTGGTGGTACCAGCAGATCAGCCAGAGGTTGGAGATCTTGGTGAGCCCGCCTTCGGATTTCGGGACGACATGGTCGATCTCGAGGTGGAAGTCGGCGTCGCACCCTACGACGCCGCACACCGGGTACTGCTGGTCGAGCCAGGCCACCATCCACGGCGGGTAGTAGCGCCGGTCGGTGAAGTACTCGGGGAGCTGGCCAGGGTCGGCCGGTACTTCGCGGATCTTGGCGGTGGCGAGCATTTGCTTGGCGATCGTGACCGGGATCGGCCCGATGCCCGGGATCTCGCAGCGTTGCCCCGGCTTGGCGTAGCCCTGTTCGGCGATGTCGGCGTCGGCGATCAGCGTGGCGCCGGTGGCTTTGCGTGGCCCGCGGGTGATGAGCGCGTGCAGCGCATCAGCCGCGTAGGCCTCGCGCGCTTCGCGTCCCCCCACAGCGCGCGCCGCGCGGAACAACAGATCGGTCTCGGCATCCAACGCGGCGTTGACCTCGGCGCCCTTGTCGGGCGAGAGCCGCCACATCCCACAGGTCGCAGTGTCGGGATCCACCCACGTCCGCAACGATCGCTGATCGTGCAAGCGTTGCGCCCACGCGGCGTCGTCAGCCTCGGCCGACGCTCGCACCCGGCGACAGCGGTCCTTCAGGCCCTTCATCGTCGTGCCCCGCTGCGCGACTGCGACCAGCTCCGCCTCCGCCGACGGGTCTTTGCGCGCCGCGCCCGCGATCTCGTGGGCTTGGGCTTCGGACAGCTTCCCAGCCCGGAACGCCGCGTTTGTCGCTGGCAGCTCGCTGAGCGCTTCGGCCGTCTCCATGGCCCGGAACGCCGATGCGCCGGTCACTCCGGTCTTGCGGGCCAACCAATCGGCGGCACACCGCGCACCACTCTCCCGGTACGCGTGGGTCTTATCGACCTGCTGCACCGCCAACGCAGTTCCCGCCTGACCCAGATGCGTGACCTTGGCGAAGCGCTCCACCGCCCGCACCGCACCCCGGGCGTCGAGCAGACCCGGCTCGAAGTCGCGAACGAACACCTCAATGGTGGCGATCGCGCTGTCGAGCTCCCGAACGTCCATCTGCATCGTCGCGGCCTGCATCCCCTGATCTCAAAGACGGGTATCGACCAGCCGGCATCGCCGGGCTGGGAGCCTCCGAAGAGGCCCACCGAAGGCAGGACGTCAGGCTCGTCCGCGAAGCACTTCGAGTACTGTAGCGAACGTACGTTCGATATGCAAGTCAACCAGGAGGTTTTCTCAGGCCCAAGGGTGCTGGTCAAAGACTTCTTTGAAAGATTTCTCGCTCGGCAAACGACGCGAGCCCTCCTGAGTACCTCACCGGTGGTACTCGGGCGGGAAGTGATCACGAATGTCGGCCTCGATTTCGTCAACCGGCCTCCCTGCCATCAGATCCTCGCAAGCAAGATCCACCCACTCGCTGCGCTCGGGAGCCGACACGACTGCAGGGTCGAGCACGCGATCCACAAGCCGCGCGGCTCGCTCGAGTTCATGCTGCGGTGGCCTTGGTGGGCGGGTGGCAAATGACGGTGGCCCAGATCCACGGATCAAGGCGACGACGAACCAGGCCAGGAGAAGTCCAAAGGCTCCGACTCCCCACCACACGATCGTCAAGCCCTGTGTGGAGAACCAGCCGCTCTGGCCGGCAACCGCTAGGCGGGGCTGAAGGTGGGTTGACCGGAGCCGACGGGGCCGGTCTCGACCGGGCGAGCCTGCACCTCGGCGAGCTGCTCGGCCGTCATCACGGCACGCAGCGATGCGATCGCCACCTCGAGCTGGTCGAGGGAAGGCTCGCGGGTCGTGAGCTTCTGGAGCGCGAGTCCGGGCTTCATGAGGATGCGCACGGTGCGGCTCTGCATGTGTCGCGCCGAGTACCGGATGGCCTCGTAAGCGATCCCAGCAACCAGTGGGATCAGCACAATGCGAGACAGGAGCAGCAACGGCAGAGCGGGTCGCCCGACGAAGGAGTACACGAAGATCGTGACGACCATCACGGTGAGCAAGAAGTTCGTGCCGCACCGCACGTGCTCCGTGGTGTACCGCTGCGCGGACTCCGGCGTGAGCTCCACACCGTTCTCGTACGCGGCGATCGCCTTGTGCTCGGCGCCGTGGTACTGGAACACGCGCTTGATGTCGGGGAGCAAACCGATCAGTAAGAGATAGCCGAGGAAGATCCCCATGCGGATCGCGCCTTCGAGCAGGTGGTACTCGAAGCCCTTCACGTTGATCGCGTCGCCGAGCGCGCTGGTACCGAGTGCGGGAAGCACGAGGAACACCGACATGAAGAAGACGAGTGAGATGCCCATCGTCACCTTCATGGCCTTGGGCGAGATGCGCTCCTCTTCGGGGAGCTGACGGTCGGCCGACCAAGCGAGCGCCCTGAAGCCGAGCGACAGCGATTCGCCGAGGCTCATCACGCCGCGGATGATCGGCAGGTGGCTGTAGCGATCGGTCCAGCGCGGCGCGTCGTGCACGACGAGCTCGAGCTCGCCCTCAGGGTTACGGACGGCGACTGCCCAGCTGGTGAGGCCGCGCATCATGACGCCTTCCATGACGGCTTGGCCGCCCATGTAGCGCGGTGCGTTCGCGTCGGCCACCGTGACTAGGCCTTCTTCGTGGCCTTCTCGGCGCGGCGCTGGAAGCGCTCGACGCGTCCACCCGTGTCTACGAGCTTCTGCTTGCCGGTATAGAAGGGGTGGCACTCGGAGCACAGCTCCGCGCGCAGCGTTGGCACGGTGGAGCGAGTGGTGAACTCGTTGCCGCACGAGCAGTGCACGACGCACGTCACGTAGTCAGGATGGACATCAGTCTTCATGGTCGCGCTCACTTGGCGCCGGGATACCCGGCGGCACCCTTCGGGACGTTCGGCTGCTCTGTCTTCATGAAGTCGATTCTATCGGCGCGATGCGCGTGTTCCTACAGCGGCGATTCGGCAGCGGCGATTCGGCAGCGGCGATTCGGCAGCGGCCGATCAGGTGCCGAGGCTCGGGGCCTTTGCCACCTCAGCGAGGAACTCGGCGTTGCTCTTGGTCGTCCGGAGCTTCTCGAGCAGGAGGTCGAGCCCACGGCCAGAGCCGCCCGACTCGTTGTCGAGGGCATTCAGCACCCTTCGCAGCTTCCAGATCTGGTTGAGCTCGTCCCGCTCGAACAGGAGCTCCTCGTGCCGGGTGCTCGACGCTTCCACGTCGATCGCCGGGTAGATCCGGCGCTCGGCGAGGCGGCGGTCGAGGCGCAGCTCCATGTTACCGGTGCCCTTGAACTCCTCGAAGATCACCTCGTCCATGCGGCTG
>CAMDCC010000154.1 GCA_945889545.1 Bifidobacterium breve
CGCTGCGACCGAGACACCTTCAACGCAACAGCAATCATCACCGGCATACCGCCAACCTAACCCGCCTCGCTAATTCAGCGACGTACCACTAGTTCCGCTGGTAGCGGGCCTGCGCGAGTCAAAGTTCCCTTGACGGCATGGGAGCTGTCCGAGGCGCCGAGCGAGCGAGCGCCCGCTCGAGGTCGGCGTTCGGAGCGATGAGGACGGCGTCCGGATCGTTCACGCGATGAGACGGGCACGGGACCATCGATTCGAACCAGGGAGCTGACGACATGACGACGCGGACGAAGCCCACGGATGCTCGGGTGGCGCAACGCCTCGCCCGCCGAGCGCGCACTCGTCGACGCCGTACAGGTTGCCCGCGACGAGGGTTACTCGTGGACTGCGATCGGCGTCGCGCTCGGCGGGATCTCAAAGCAAGCCGCTCAGCAGCGCTTCTCCTGACCGCCGAGGGCGCCGTCACCAATGTCGGGCAGCGCCAGGTAGTCGTCCCACGTGAGGTCTTCGCCAATGAACCGGGGCGATGCGAACGGCCACATCGCGGTGATCCATCGTCTGACTTCACTGCTGAGGCACGTCTCGAGCTCGCCTCCAACTTCGGCGTCGATCACCCACCACGCGATGTCGGCGTCCGCGCCAACCTTTTCGGGTGGATCGATGTACACGCAACCGAGCAGCGCGGTCTCATCTCGGTCGAAGATCGCAAAGTTGAACGAGTCGTTCACCGACATCTCATCCGCGTGGCGGATCAGATCATTGAGGTCTTGCTCCCGGGTCATCGTGGGCGGCGGCCATCCCCAACCCTTGCCGAAGGTCTCCCACAGGCGCGCTTGAGATCCCATCACTGCCGCGTAGTCAAGATCGATGTCGCTGGCCCGAATTCCGCGCAGGTGATGCCCGCTGCTCACATCCAAACTCGTAGGTGCGTCGAAGCCATCGGGAAGCCAACCCACATCGCAACATTACGGAGTGGAATTCCTCCGCATCTACGAAACAAGCCAGACGCCCGGGAGCGGCGCGGGCCCCGGGACCGACCCCGGGGCCGCGACGCAGCAACATCAACCGGTCGTGAACTCGATGAGCTCGGTGCGGGCCCCGCCGTCGGTCACGCTGAGCTCGAGCACAACACCAACTCCCTTGGCGTAGAGCTTGTGCTCCGCGACGCCGGGCTCGAGCGGCGTGAAGTCCTTCGTCTTCAAGACACCGTTGAAGGAACCGAACGGCACGTCAACCGTGTCCGTGAGACTCAGGATCTTGGCCATGTCCTCGGCCTCGCCTGCGTAGTACTCCTGGCGGTACCGATCACCCACCAACGGGCGTGCCAACATCACGATCCCCGCCTTTGCGCCGTCGACGCCGGCCTGCCACGCGCCATGGGAGTTGACCGGCACACCGTCCTCGTACTCGTGGGTGTCTTCACCGAAGTACCAGACGTTGCCGGCCTTGTCCTGCGCGTACCAGTCCCATGTGTCCTCGATGATGATGTCGTCGAGCGTCACCGTGTCGTGCACCACTGTGGTCTCGACGCCCTGCACGCGCTTGGTCTCCTCGGAAACCTCCAGCACGATGCGTTCGATGCCCTCGTCAGTGACCTTTTCGTACACCCATCGGTTCCCCGGTTGGAACGGTAGGTAGGGGTTGTCGATCGTGGACACGAAGTCCTTCGGTCGGATCCGGGGGTTGTAGCTGCTCTTCCCGTCCGAGGCGGCGAGTGCCGCATTTCCGACGAGCATCGTCGCGAGCAAAGCCCCAGCCACCATGCCGAACATCCTGTGTTGCTTCATCGCTCTCCGTCCTTTGCATTCGTGCGGGCGCATTCCTGCTGGCAACACCCGCGTCAACGTTGGTCCGAGGATGCGCCGACGCAGGCCGGAGGCCGGTGAGGCCACGATGTGGGCCTTCACATCTTGGCCGCTTCCCATGGCTTTCCTTGGGCTGCGCGAGGCTGCACCCATGACAACACTGCGCCCGCTCCCCATCGGCGACGAGCGGATCACCACCGACGACGAGATCGTGGTGGCCTCCCCGTTCGACGGACACGAGGTGGGACGAGTTCCACTCTGTGGCCCGGCCGAGGTGGATCAAGCAGTCAAGGCTGCGATTGCCGCGCGCACGGAGAGCCCCTTGCCGCAGTGGCGCCGGGCCGAGGTGCTCGACACCGCGGCACGGTTGCTCGCAGAGCGCATCGAACACTTCGCGCGCATCATCGCCGAGGAAGCGGCCAAGCCGATCAAGACCGCTCGCGTCGAAGCCAAGCGTGCTGTGTCCACCTTCACGTTCGCGGCCGCTGTCGCCCGTGACCTTGCTGGGGAAGTTGTCCCGATGGAGGCATCCGACGTGGGCGAAGGCAAGCTCGCGTTCACGTTGCGAGTGCCGATCGGCGTCGTCGGTGCAATCAGCCCGTTCAACTTCCCGCTCAACCTCGTCGCGCACAAGGTCGCGCCGGCAATCGCCGCGGGATGTCCGATGGTGCTCAAGCCCGCGTCACAGACGCCGTTCTCGGCGCTCGCGCTCGCCGAGATGCTGCTCGACGAGTGCGGGCTTCCTGCCGGTCACCTCAACGTCGTTACCGGGGGTGGCGCGACCGTCGGCAACGCAATCGTCGATCACGACGACATCGCGATGATCACGTTCACCGGTTCCCCCGAAGTCGGCTGGGGTATCAAAGCACAGGCTCCCCGTAAGAAGATCGGTCTCGAGCTCGGCAACAACGCGCCCGTGATCCTGGAAGGCGACGCCGACTACTCGACGGCGGCACAGAAGATCTCGGTCGCTGGATTCAGCCATGCCGGCCAGTCCTGCATCTCCACCCAGCGCGTCTATGTGCATGAGTCGATCGTTGACGCGTTCCTGGCCGAGCTCGTGCCCCTCGTCGAAGCGCTGAAGGTTGGAGACCCGCTCAACGAGGACACCGACGTCTCGGCGCTCATCTCCGGCGCGGAGCGCGATCGGGTGAAGTCCTGGGTGGACGAAGCGGTAGCAGCAGGTGCCGAGCTGGCGACGGGGGGCGAGGTGCGCGACGGCGTGATGACTCCGACGATCCTCACCAACGTCGCTCCCGACATGAAGGTGTGCGCACTCGAAGTCTTCGGGCCCGTCATCGGCGTTCAGACGTATCGCGACGTAAACGACGCACTCCGGCTGGCCAACGAAACGCGCTACGGCTTGCAGGCGGCAATCTTCACGAACCATCTCCCCACCGCATTGCGGGCGGTGCGGTCGCTCGACTTCGGGGGTGTGCTCGTGAACGAGGTACCCACCTTCCGCGCCGATCAGATGCCATATGGAGGACTCCGCGACAGCGGCAACACGCGCGAAGGGCCGCGATACGCAGTCGACGAGATGACCGAATCGCGCCTCGTGATCTTCCAAGAGTGAGTCAGCAGAGGTAGGAGAAGGCGATGGAGTTGTCGGGCAAAGCTGCGCTCGTCACCGGCGGTGCGTCGGGCATCGGCAAGGCGACGGCTGAGCGGCTCGCGAGCGAGGGTGCGCGCGTGTGCGTCGTAGACCTCGACGAGGGCGGCGCCCGAGCGGTTGCCGACAGCGTCGGAGGCACGAGCTTCGCGGCCGATGTAGGCGACGTGACCCAGACCGACGCAGCATTCGCGCACTGCGAGCAGGAGCTCGGGTCCGTCGATGTCGCCTTCTTGAACGCCGGCATCGCCATCGGGTTCGCCGACATCACCACGTTGGAAGACGACCTCTATCGAACCATCATGCGCGTCAACGTCGATGGCGTGTTCTTCGGTGCGCGCGCCGCGATCCGGTCCATGAAGCCGCGCGGTGGTGGCGCGATAGTGGCGACGGCATCGCTGGCCGGACTCATCCCGTTCCCACCCGATCCGGTGTACGTGCTCACAAAGCACGCGGTCGTCGGCCTCATCCGATCGATCGCGCCGACGATCGAGCCGCTTGGCATCACCGCCAACTGCGTGAACCCCGGCTTCACCGATACGAACATCATCAACGACGAGATCAAGGGCATCGTTTCGGATCTCGGGTTCCCACTCATCCCCCCCGCCCAGATCGCCGACGCCGTGGTGCACGCGATCACGTGCGGCGAGACGGGTCGCTGCTGGGTATGTCAGCCCGGGCGCGAGCCGATCGCGTACGGGTTCCGCGACGTGCCTGGCCCCCGCACCCCTGGAGCCGAAGGTGTCCGCCCCCCGGATGTCCTCGGCCACGCGGCCTCACCGGGCACTCCCGGCAACCAATAGACCGCGGAAGCTCGCCGGTCCCTATCCTTAGGGGCTGTGACACCCACGACGGAGGCCCGGTGAACGATCGCGATCCATCTGCTCCGAGCGAGCCAGTGAAGCCTGAAGTAATGGAGGGCTTCCCCATGCCTCCGGGCACCGACGCCGATGCGGATGGCGAAGGCGTCACGCGACCCACGAAGCTGATCCGCATCGCCTCGATGGTGCGCAGCATGCTCGACGAGGTTCGCCGTGCACCGCTGGACGACGCCGGTCGCGCTCGCCTGCGCGAGATCCACGAGAAGTCGGTGCACGAGCTCGAGAGCGTGCTTTCACCCGAGCTGCAAAAGGAGCTCGGCGAGGTCGTGCTCCCGTTCTCATCGGACGCGCCGTCGGAGTCCGAGCTGCGACTCGCGCAAGCCCAGCTCGTTGGCTGGCTCGAAGGTCTGTTCCACGGGATCCAGGCAACCCTCTTCACCCAGCAGGCGATGGCCCAGGGTCAACTCGAAGAGGTGCGCAAACGGCGCGCGCTCCAAGCGGTGCCCGGCGAGGAAGCTGCGCCCGGCGCAGCGGCCGACCCTCCCAGCGGCTACCTGTAAGTCAATGGCCGTGATGCCCGACGAGCTCTTCGCCAACAGCTGGACGCCCGACTCGTGGCGCTCCCGCACGGCTGCGCAACAACCCGAATGGCCAGATGAGGAGGCGGTCAGCGCCACCCTCGAGGAGATCGGCCGCCTTCCCCCGCTCGTGTTCGCCGGCGAGGCCCGCACGCTCACCGATTCGCTCGCGGCCGCACAAGAGGGTCGCGCCTTCCTCCTGGTCGCCGGCGACTGCGCCGAGTCGTTCAACGACTTCTCCGCAAACTCCATCCGAGACAAGCTGCGCGTGATCCTCCAGATGTCGGTCGTGCTCACCTACGGGAGCGGCGTGCCCACCATCAAGGTCGGGCGACTCGCAGGCCAGTTCTCGAAGCCACGGTCTGCACCAACTGAGACGCGCGACGACGTCACGCTCCCCTCCTTCCGTGGCGACACCGTGAACGACTTCGCATTCGAAGCGGCCGCCCGACGCCCCGATCCCAGCCGCATGCTGCGCGGCTACCACCAGTCCGCAGCAACGCTCAACCTCGTTCGCGCGTTCGCCAAGGGCGGCTTTGCCGATCTCTCGCGCATCCACATGTGGAACCAGGAGTTCGTCGCGAGCAGCCAACAGGGTCAGCAGTACGAGGCGCTGGCGAGCGAGATCGAACGGGCATTGCGGTTCATGGAAGCGTGCGGCATCGACCTCGAGGCTGAGCTCCAGCTCCATCAAGTCGACGTGTTCACCGCCCACGAGGCGCTGCTGCTCGGCTTCGAGCAAGCACTCACCCGACGCGACACACTCAGCCCCTCCGGCGACTGGTACGACTGCTCCGCTCATCTGTTGTGGTGCGGCGAGCGCACGCGTGCGCTCGATGGCGCGCACGTGGAGTTCCTGTCGGGCATCCACAACCCTGTCGGCGTGAAGCTCGGACCCGATGCCACACCCGAGGAAGCCGTCGCACTGTGCGAACGGCTCAACCCCGGGCGACAGGCCGGCCGTCTCGTGCTGTTCAGCCGCATGGGTGCCGACCGCATCACAGAGTCGCTATCTCCGCTGGTACGAGCCGTGAAGCTCGCGAACCACCCTGTGGTGTGGGCGTGTGACCCGATGCACGGCAACACGTTCCAGGCGGAGAGCGGGTACAAGACCCGACGCTTCTCCGACATCATGCGCGAGCTGCATGGTTTCTTCGCGGTGTGCGAGGCCAACGACATCCCACCGGGTGGCGTGCACATCGAGCTGACCGGCGACGACGTCACCGAATGCCTCGGCGGCACTGATGAGGTGCTCGACGCCCACCTCGAGCGGCGCTACGAGACCATGTGCGACCCGCGCCTCAACGCGCGCCAGTCGCTCGACCTCGCCTTCGAGATCGCCGGACTGCTCCGCCGCTGAAGACCACCACTTAGTCGACCGTCGCGTGCGACCATGTGGCTGTGAGCTTCGAAGACCTCGGGCCCAACTCCGGCCTCATCGAAGACCTGTACGAGCAATTTCGGTACGACCCGGAGTCGATCCCGGAGCGCTGGCGCAACTACTTCTCCGAACATCCCCCTGAGGGGAACGGAGGGAATGCCCCCGCCGCCACGATCGCCACGAGCACCGCCGCCCAGCCGGCACCCGGCGTCCCGGCCCCCATCGAGGCGCCAGTCGAAGTGCCCGCGGCGAGCGACCACGAAGAACCATTGCGCGGCGCTGCCGCGCGCATCGCCGAGAACATGGAGGCAAGCCTCTCGGTCCCGACCGCAACGTCGGTTCGCACCGTCCCGGCCAAGCTCCTCGAGGTCAATCGCCAGATCCTCAACAACCATCTCGCGCGCACCGGCGCCGGGAAGGTGAGCTTCACGCACCTCATCGCGTTCGCCGTCGTGCGCGCGCTCAGCGATCACCCCACGCTCAACTCGAGCTACGAGGAGGCGGGCGCCGGTCGATCGGTCGTTCGGCACGCGCGCGTCAACCTCGGACTCGCAATCGATGTCGAGAAGTCCGACGGCACGCGCACACTTCTCGTGCCGAACGTGAAGGGCGCCGACACGCTCGACTTCGTCGGCTTCTGGAACGCGTACGAAGAGTTGGTCCAAAAGGTTCGGACGAACCAGGTCTCACCCGACGACTTCGCCGGCACCACCGGCACGATCACGAACCCCGGGATGATCGGCACCGTTCACTCGGTCCCACGACTGATGCCGGGCCAGGGGTTCATCGTCGGTGTCGGCGCCATCGGTTACCCCGCCGAGTACGAAGGTGCCGATCCGCACGCGCTCGCGCAGCTCGGGTTGAGCACCACCACCACGCTCACCAACACGTACGACCACCGCATCATCGGCGGCGCCGAAAGCGGAGAGTTCCTGCGCCTCGTACACGACTTGCTTCTCGGCGGCGATGGCTTCTACGACGACGTGTTCCACAGCCTTGCGGTTCCCTATGAACCGGCACGTTGGAACCCCGACCGCTCGTCGTTCGCCG